>NZ_VATX01000010.1:0-157369 GCF_005774635.1 Glutamicibacter sp. V16R2B1 | reverse complement strand
CACCCGGCCGTATCGGCCTCAGACGAATGGGAAGATCGAGCGCTTCCACCGCACTCTCGCGTTCGAATGGGCCTACGCCCGGCACTACGGCTCAGAAGCCGAGCGCGCCGCCGCTTACCCGGCCTGGCTCCATGAGTACAATCATCACAGACCCCATACCGGCATCGGCGGCAAATCACCCATCGACCGCGTACACAACGTCCATGGGAAGAACACCTAGTGTTCGGGGTGGCGGGCGGTGACGCGTTCACCCTCCAGCAGCCGCGGGGTGATTTCAACTCCCGGCCCGACCAACACCAGCGCGTCCCCGGCCTGCCACTGGCCGATGGCAAAGGGCAGCAGCCTTTCCATGCCCAGCTCGCTGGAGACCAGGATCGTTCCCTGCGCCCGGCCCGGGTGGGAGAAGAGCTGCTCGTAGCTGAGCTCGGCGTTGGCGGTGCGCAGCGCGCTCAGGCCGCCGTCGACCGGTTGCGGGTAGTAGTCGTCGGCAAAGGCGCGTACCTCGGCGTTGTAGTCCTCGGCCGGTCCCAGATCCCCGGTGAAGGACAGGGCCAGTGCGGCCAGGTCCACACCCAGCACGTCCGCACTTGCCGGAATGTGCTCCCCGGCCGGACGGTCGCTGATCCACAACGCGGCGGTGGCGGATTGCGGGTCGTCGGGGGTGATGACGGTCGCCCCGTGGTGCCAGGCCGCGACGGCCAGCACCAGGCTCTTCCAGTGGACGGGCAGGTCGAAGACCAGCTTGCTGGCTTCCTGGACGTCGAACAGCTCGGCGAGCAGGTTCGCCGTTTTCGCCACCCAGTTGTCGAAGACCCGTCCGCTCAGTTCAATGCGCTCACCGTCGGCTGAATGCCAGATCAGCCAGGGGGTTGCGTCGGCGCGGCGGGGGCCAAGTAACTTTTCGACGAAAGGTAACGAATTGGTATCGATTGTCATGCTGAACCTCAATCGCTTGCTGGGAATTCACCGGGAATGCGCGGAACTGGCGACTCGCCCGGATTGGCGGGGGATTTCTCCGGCGTGTTGTGAAGACACAATGCCGAGATCTGTCCATAGAATAACCTCCCCGCTTGACTCTCGAGGAGTTACACCGATGTAATTAGATGGTGCGCCGGACGCCGGTAAGAGTTTTTCGATATTTCGATGGACTAACCGGAGTCGGGGCGTGTGGCATCGTCAGGATGCCTGAGACGAGACGTGTAGCGAAAGGGTCAACATCACCATGGCGAAGATGGAGCAGGGGTACTCCGAGTATTCGACATCGGCTGTTGCGTCCGCCCAGTATGGGGTTCAGGGCGCTCCGTCCGATTGGTTTGTCGATCCGCAGGCCGACGGGGCATCGCAGTCCTCCGTCGCCGCTGATTTGGAGAATGCCGCGGATGCATTCCTGCGTGAACACCAGACCCAGTCGCAGCCGGACGAGGACAACACCGGCTCCTGGGCTCCGGAACTGGATGAAAACGACCAGATGCGTGAGAGCATTAAGGCTGTCTGGCTGGGAATCGGTGGGGAAGTCGACGAGGGTGAACTCGGTTGGCAGGCCCGTGCGCTGTGTGCGCAGACCGACCCGGAGGCCTTCTTCCCGGAGAAGGGCGGCTCGACCCGCGACGCCAAGCGTGTCTGCGGGGCCTGCGTGGTCCGCTCCGAATGCCTGGAGTACGCATTGAGCAATGATGAGCGCTTCGGCATCTGGGGAGGCCTGTCCGAGCGTGAACGTCGTCGTCTACGGAAACGAGCAATCTAATTCGCCCGCAAGTTCATGTCACCGCCATCGTTGCCACGCACGATGGCGCTGACTTTTTACCACGCACTTTAGCCGCGCTGCGCAACCAGTCCCGGCCCATTGAACGGTTCATCGGTGTTGATGCCAGCTCCACCGACGGCTCCGCCCAGGTGTTGAGCGCCAACCTGCCGTCCAATGCGCTGATCGTCAGGGCGGACAAGCACTCGCTGGGCCTGTCGGTGGCCGAAGCCGTGGCCAGCCTGCCCGATGCCCGCGCGGATCGCGATGAATGGCTGTGGATCATCCACGACGACTCGATGCCGGCCCCCGACGCCCTGGAGGCGCTGACCACGGTGGTTGAGGCCAGCGAGTCGGTGACGATCGCCGGGTGCAAGCTGCTGGACATCGACTCCCCGCGACGGCTGATCGACGTGGGGCTGAGCACCGACCGCAAGGCGCAGCGGCTGACCATGGTCGACATCGACGAGGTGGACCAGGGCCAGTACGACGCGCGCAGCGACTACTTTGCGGTCTCCTCCGCCGGCATGTTCATCCGCCGCGACGTGTTCGAGGAGCTGGGCGGCTTTGATCCGGCCCTGCCCGGACGCGGTGACGACATCGACCTGTGCTGGCGCAACCGTCTGGCCGGTCACCGCGTGGTGGTGGTCCCGGCGGCGAAGATGTACCACCGCACGGACGTGCATGCGGCGCTGGCCGGGCCGAAGGAGGCCCGCCGCTCCGAGGTCTACCTGCGCCTGAAGCACGCCTCGGCGCCGGCGCTGCCGTTTGTGTGGCTGGGGATCCTGCTGGCCGGGATCGGGCATTTCTTCCTCTCGCTGCTGGCCAAGGACCCGGGCCATGCGTTCAACCACCTCGGTGCCACGCTGCGCGGGTTGTTCAGCCCGGTGAAGCTGGCCGCCTCCCGGCGCCAGGCCAAGGCCAGCCGGCGGGTCTCCCGCCACCAGGCGACCCGGCTGATGGTTCCGGCGGTGGAGGTGCGCGAATACCGGCGCAACCTCAGCGCCAAGGCCGAGGAGCACCAGGTGTTCGGCGACGGCACCGGCGCGGAGCCCGCGGCCGAGCCCAGCGGGGACAACTTCTCCGACTTTGTGCGCATCGCCGGGCCGCCGAAGACCACCGCGGTCTTCTCCCTGATTTTTTCCCTGCTGCTGACCACCGGCGTCTCGCTGGTGGCGTGGCGTTCGCTGCTCGGCGCCCAGGCCCTGGGCGGCGGGGCGCTCAAGCCGTTGTCGCTGAGCCTGAGCGAGATTTCCCGCAACGCCTTTGGCTGGTGGCAGCCGGCCGGCAGCGGCCTGGGGGCCGCACCGGATAACACCGACCTGCTGTACTGGCTGCTTTCCGCGCTCAGCTTCGACCACGCCAACCAGGCCAGCGCCGTGCTGCTGCTGGCCGCGATGCCGCTGGCCGCCCTGTTCGCCTGGTTCGGCGCCGGGGCGCTTTCCCGCTCCCGGGCGGTGCGCTTTGTGCTCAGTCTGTTCTGGGGCCTGTCCCCGGTGCTGTTCTCCGCCCTGGCCTCCGGCCGGGTGGGCGCGGCGCTGATCCATGTGCTGTTGCCGCTGCTGTTCCTGGCGGTGCTGCGCGCGCTGAAGGCCGGGATCGGGCATGAGCCCACGGCCGGTGCCGCCGGGATTTCCAACGCCTCGGCGTGGACCGCCTCGGCCTGCGCGGCGCTGCTGCTGTTCCTGATTTCGGCCGGGTCCTTCCCGTTCTTCCTGCTGTTGTGCGTGCTGCTGTACCTGGTGGCCATCACCCGCGCCCGCCAGGCGCGCACCCTGTGGTGGGTGCCGCTGCCGGCGCTGGTGTGGAACCTGCCGCTGCTGTTGGAGGCGCTGGGCAACCCGCGCCTGCTGTTCACCGAGCCGGGCGTGCCTTCCGCGTTCACCCCGGCCGCCCCGTGGCAGCAGCTGCTGGGCTTCCCGGAGGCGTTTGACGCCGCCGGCACGCCGCTGGGCTTCGGCTTCCTGCCCGAGGGCCCGTGGGCGCTGGTGCTGGCCCTGCTGGTCGGCGCCCCACTGGTGGCGCTGGCCGTGGTGGGCACCATCGGCAGCGCCGCCACCGGCCAGCGCACCCTGCGTTCGAACTGCCGGATGATGGTGCTCGGTGCCCTGCTGTCACTCGTCGCCGGGTGGGGGATTGGCTTCATCCCGGTGGGCATCGACTCGCAGCAGACGGTCAGCGCCTACACCGGCCCGTTTGTCTCACTGACAGTGTTCGCCCTGCTGGCTGCGGCGGCCAACGCGGTCGCCGCATTGCGCGCCGAACACCACGCCCACGGGCAACGGGCCCGCGGCGCCGCGCCGACCCTGAAGCTGCTGGCCGTGTGCTCCGCGGTGAGCGTGGTGGCCTGCGGTGCGGTGGCCGTGGCCGCCACCCTGGATGTGCCGGCCCCACAGCAGTCCCCGACCGCCCTGGTGGCCGGGCAGCAGGTGCACGCCTCGGCTGAACGCAGCATCCCGGCCACGGCCGCCGATGCCGGACGCGGCCCGCTGCAGGAGCGCACCCTGGTGCTGCGCCAGCGGGCGGATGGCAGCATCGACAGTGAACTGGTCTCCGGGGCCGGGCAAAGCCTGGACTCGCTCAGCCGCAGCTCCCAGGTGGCGCAGCTGACCGGTTCGCTGCTGCACCCTGAACGCAATGAGAATTCGGTGCCGCAGGACCTGCAGCGCCAGGCCGTGGCGATGCTGCTGGCCGATTCGACCGTGGACGCCCGGGAAAACCTGCGCCAGCTCGGCGTCGGATATGTGGTGCTGGACCAGGCCGGGGAACCCTCGGCCATGGTGCGCACCCTGGACGCCGCCAGCGGCCTGGCCGCCATCGGGCAGACCGACAGCGGCTGGCTGTGGCGGGTGACCTACGATAACGCGGTGGACGCCGGTACCGGATTCGCCCGCCTGATCGCCGAGGACGGCAGCGTGCAGGTGCTCGACAGCCGCCGCGGCACCCTGCGCGACGTGCAGATTCCGGCCGCGCAGCAGCCGCGCACCCTGGTGCTGGCCACCGGTGTGGACAGCCGCTTCAACGCCAGCCTGGACGGGCAGCAGCTGCGCCCGGTGACCTACCCGCAGGACGGGGAACAACGCTGGGCGCAGGCGTTCGAGGTGCCCGCCCAGGGCGGGGCACTGAACGTCGGCTACCAGCAGCTGCTGGCCGTGCCGCTGCTGGTGCTCGGCGCGGTGGTGCTGCTGGTGACCGGGCTGCTGGCCATCCCGGTCCCGGCCGGGCGCCGGCTCTCCGGATACCGGGATGCCGACTTCCGTTTCCGTGAGGAACCGGTATCGGTGGGCACCGCGCACGGTGCCACCGTGGCCCCGCAGCGCCCGGAGCCGACGACGCACGCCGAGCAGCTGGAGGAACCGGCCCCGCAGCTGGTGCCCGACACCCCGCTCAGCCGACGCCAGGCCCGGGAGCGCCAGCGTGAGCTGCGCGACCAGCTGGCCCCGAAGGCCAGTGACCGGTTGTCCGATTCCAGCGTTGAGCAGGAGAAGAAATAGTGGCTGACGAATCGAAGAAGCCGATGGACGACCAGCCGAACACCGGGCGGGAGGACAACGCCAAGGGAGCGCAGGGAACCCCCGCCCCGAAGCCGGCTTCCGGCGCGCTGCCCGAACCCAAGCCGGCGGCCCCGCAACCGGTCACCGAGGCCAGCGGGTCGCACCGCGCCGCCGAGCCCGGTGCGGGTGCCGGCGCACCCAAGGGCGACGCGCCGAGCCCCGCCGAACTCAAGCGCCGGGCCAAGGCGGAGGCCAAGGCCGAGAAGAAGGCGCAGAAGCTGCGCCAGAAGCGGGAGAAGGCGCGCGGGCGCACCCGGGGCAAGGAGCCGAACGAGGCACCTGCCGCCGGCAGCGCAGCAGAACCCGCGAAGAAGCCCGCGCAGCGCCAGCCGCAGGCCACGGCTCCGGCTTCGGCACCCGCAAAGCCCTCCGGCCCACAGCCCGGGACCGCCCAGCCGGGCACGGATCGCCCCCAGGCCAGCACGCCCGAGGGCGCCGGACCCGGGGCCGCGGGCAAACCCGCGAACCCGGTGCCCAAGCCGGCCGACGCCTCTGACGCCGCCCCGGCCCAGCCCGGCGGGCCGGCGCGGACCACGGAGCACGCGCACAAGCCGGCGTCCACCGATGCAGCGTCCGCCCCGGAGCGGCCCGCCACGGCCAAGGACGCGGGCAGCACCGCGGTGTCCGGTGCCGCCGCGGGCAGTGCCGCCGGGGCCCAGGCCGCCAGCGGCGCCGCCGCCCAACAGAAGCCGACCGCTTCGGACACCCGGGGCGAAAGCGACGGCACGACTGGCGCCCAGCCCGGAACCCCGGCCCCGCAGGCGACGGCGGCCGGTGCCGCCGCCACCGACCTGGACTCGAAGGCGGCCAAGCGCCGCCGCAAGCGGGAGAAGGCGCAGGCCGCCGCGGCCCGCGACAGCCGGCACTCCGGACGGCGCAAGGCCGGGGCGGTGGCCGGCAGCACCCTGGTGGTGCTCCTGGCCGGCGGCGCCGTCGCGGCGGGATCGCTGTTCGCACCGCAGGCCGAACCGGGCAAACTGCCCAGCGCCGTCACCAGCCTGCCGGCCGGGGACAGCGTGTACACCTGCCCGCAGGTGCCGCAGCTTCTCAAGGGCGTGGACGGCACCGACCCGCAGTTCGCCCCGGGCGCCAAGGACGTGTCCACCAGCATCCGCAGTGCCGTGGTCTCCGACCTGGCCAAGCGCATTCCGGGATCCGGGCTCGGTGAGCTGGGCCAGGACGAATCCCGCCAGCTGACCAAGCGCATCCCGGACGAGCAGGCCCGCGAGGCCCGCGGTTCGGATGACCAGGGCCTGACCGGGCGCACCGCCCAGGTGAGCAACACCGCGAACCTGGACCCGCTGCAGGTGCTGCGCATCCAGCCGCTGGGGGATCTGCCCTCCATCGGCAGCGGGCTGCGCAGCTACCAGGCCAAGGACGGGGACCTGGCCGGGTTGGCCGCGGGCAACTGTGTTGCCGCCGCGTCGAACTGGCGGTTCACCGGCCTGCAGACCACCACTGGCAGCTCCTCGGTGCTGCACCTGGCCAACCCGACCTCCACCACCGCCCAGGTCTCCATTGAGCTGCGCGGTCCGCAGGGGCTGGTCGACACCTCCACGCTGCAGGAAATCGTGCTGGCCCCCGGGGCGAACCGGGCCATCGTGCTCGGCGGCTACGCGCAGGGCCAGGAGTCGGTCTCCGCGAACATCCGCTCGCTGGGCGGGAAGATCACCGCCAGCATCCAGCAGTCCGCGCTGCGCGGGCTGACCCCCTCGGGGGTGGACTTCGTCGCGGCCAGCGCCCCGGCGGCCAACACCCAGGTGATCCCCGGGGTGTGGATCGATGAGAAGTCGAACATCGACGAACTGACCGCAGATGCTGCGGCGAAGAACCTGGTGCCGCAACTGCACGTGTCCGCCACCGGCGCCGCCGGGGCCGGGTTCAGCGTCAAGGTGCTCGACGAGCGCGGCGAGGTCGCCGCGAAGTTCGATGACCACCTGGCCGTCGCCTCGAACGCCACCTCGATCGTGGACCTGCGCCAGCTGGACTCCGGGTACTACACCGTGGTGGTGGAGGCCGATGACCCGGTGACCGCCGCGGTGCGCATGGTGCGCGGAAAGAACCCGAAGGACTCCTCGGACACCGCCTGGGCCAGCAGCTCCCAGCCGCTGGTGGGCAACCAGGTGACCCCGCTTTCGGCCCACGGCAACGCGACCTTCACGATCGCCGCCCCGCAGGGTGAAGCCACCGTCAACGCCGTGGTGATCTCCAATGACGGATCGATGGCCGAAGGCCAGGAGCTGAAGGTGCCGGCCGGCACCTCACGCACCTTCAAGCCCACCGACGTTTCCGAAGACGCCCAGGCGGTGCTGTTCCAGGCCGACGCGAACGCCTACATTGCCCAGACCCTGCTCGGCTCGGACCGTTCGGTCAGCTGGGCGAAGATGCCGCCGGCCAGTGTCGGCAGCGAGGGCATCGTGGTGAACGTCGGGGGCTAGCGCCACCACCAATTGGACCCCGGCCGGCAGGACCCCACACGGTCGCTGCCGGCCGGGGTTCTGTGTATTGTGCCCCGCCCGGACGCACTGCCGGTGGCGCGGGCCCCGGTTCCAAGGCTACTGACAGGAAAACTCCGCGCACCGCCCACGGTGGCATAAGCTGGCCGCCGAAAGGTGGTAGACATGGCCGATGTAGCCGAACTCAAGCGCCTGGCCCGCGAGGTCTTCGGGTGGGAATCCTTCCGCGCGGACCAGCTGAAGGCCATCAAGGCCGCCGTGGATGGACGGGATGTGCTGGCGGTGATGCCCACCGGCTACGGCAAGTCCGCGATCTACCAGGTGGCCGGGATGGCGTTGGAGGGACTGGTGGTGGTCGTCTCCCCGCTGATCGCGCTGCAGTCCGACCAGCTGGAGGACATCAACGCCCTGCCCGGCAGCGTGCGGGCGGTGGCGGTGAACTCCGCGGCCACCGAGAAGCAGCAGCGCCAGGCCTGGCAGGACGCGGCCGAGGCAAAGATCAAGTTCCTCTTCCTGGCCCCCGAACAGCTGGCCAAGGACGAGGTGATCGACCGGCTGAAGAAGCTGAAGCCGGCATTGTTCGTGGTTGACGAGGCGCACTGCGTCTCCGCCTGGGGCTATGACTTCCGGCCCGACTACCTGCGTCTGGGAGCGCTGAAGGATTCGATCGGCGGGCCGGGCACCGTGGCGCTGACCGCCACCGCCTCCGCCCCGGTGCGTGAGGAAATCGTGGAACGGCTGCGGCTGAAGGACGCCCTGGTGATCGCCGAGGGCTTCGACCGTCCCAACCTGCGCCTGGAGGTCAACCGGCACCACGAGGACGGGCAGAAGCGGGCGGCGGTGCTTGAGCAGGTCGCAGCGCTGCCGCGCCCCGGACTGGTGTACGTCTCCACCCGCAAGGACACCGAGCTGTACGCCGCGGAACTAAACGACCGGGGCCTGCGCGCGGCCGCCTACCATGCCGGGCGCAACCGCGGGGACCGGCAGGCGGTGCACAACGACTTTTTGGACGGGAACCTGGACGTGGTGGTGGCGACCACCGCCTTCGGGATGGGAATCGACAAGCCCAACGTGCGTTTCGTGGTGCACGGGGACATCCCCGGCTCCCTGGACAGCTACTACCAGGAAATCGGCCGGGCCGGCCGGGACGGGGAAGCGGCGCGGGCGATCCTGCACTACCGCTCCGAGGACCTGGGGCTGCAGACCTTCTTCGGGACCCACCACGCGGACCCCGAGGAGGTGCGCCGGGTGCTCACCGCCCTGCATGGGGCCGGGCGGCGGGTCAGGCCCTCAACCCTGAAGCGGGAGCTGGCCGGGCAGTTCTCCGCCCGGAAGGTCACCAACCTGGTGAACCTGCTCGAATCGGCCGGGGTGGTGCGCACCCGGCGCAACCTGGTGATCGCCGAACCGGGCCCGGAGGTGGACCAGGCGGTCGAGCAGGCGGTGGAGTCGGCCGAGACCCGGATCCGGATCGAGCGTTCCCGCCTGGAGATGATGCGCGGCTACGCGGAAACCGAGGGGTGCCGGCGCCAGTACCTGCTGGGCTACTTCGGCGATGAGCTGGAAAACCCGTGTGGCAACTGCGACAACTGCCTGGCCGGCACGGCGCAGGACCTGAGCGAGGCCGATGAGAGCTTCCCGCTGAACGAACCGGTCATCCACGAGCAGTGGGGCAGCGGGATCGTGATGAGCAGCGAACAGGACCGGCTGACCGTGCTGTTCGAGGAGGAAGGCTACAAGACGCTGTCCAAGGATGTCATCGACGAGACCGGGGTGCTGCGCCGGCAATAGGCCGGGGCGCTACAGGTCCGGGTCCTCGGGGAAGTACTCCGGGTCGATCTCATGCACCGACTGCATCCACAGCTGGGAGAGCTCGTGCACCACGCACTGGTGCACGATGTCCACCACCTCGGGGTAGGACTCGGCGATCTGCTCAATCGGCAGCCGGTAGATGCTGATCCTTGCCCGCCGGCCGGGGGTGGCGGTGCGCGAGGAGGCCAGCGGCACCCGGTCCCCGGAGGCCGCCGCATTCTCCAGCAGCTTGCCGCTGGGCACCGGGCGGATCCGGAAGTCGATGGCCTCCACCGCCGTGCCCCAGCGTTCGGCCAGGCGCTGCGCGCTGGCCACCACCGCGTCGTCGAAGCGTTCCGGGCGGGTGCGGTACCCGGGCAGGTGCATGGGCACCAGCGGTCCACGCCGGCCACGCCCGTGGCGGCGCCGGCGCGCGGGCAGGGCCGGGGGTCGGGATTTCTCCTTCATGCCCGCCAGCATACAAGGAAACACCCCGGCCGTGCGGTGCCCGCGCCTGCCGGGTTTGTGGGCCGGCGGCGAGTAGACTTAGCACCGTGGAAGGTCTTCGTTTATGCTCTCGTCCCGCGTGCCGCGAACAGGCGCGGGCCACACTGACCTATGTCTACGCGGACTCCACCGCGGTGCTCGGTCCGTTGGCCACCTACCCGGAGCCGCACTGCTATGACCTGTGCGCCCAGCACGCCGACCGGCTGACCGTTCCCAGCGGCTGGAAGCTGATGCGCCTGCAGCTGCCGGACTCGCTGCAGCAGTCCGCCGCGCAGGACGATGAACTCTACGCGCTGGCCCATGCGGTGAAGGAAGAACGCCCGGCCCCAGAGAAGCCCGCCCCCGCCCAGCGCAGCGCCCGCGGCGCGAAGCTCGACGCCCGCCCGCGCCTGGCCGTGCTGCCCCAGGACCAGCAGGACACCGGCCGCTAACCGGCTGCGGCCCCGCGCCGCCGTGGACGCAAAAGTCACCCCGTCCCCGCCGCCGGCGGCCTAGCGCGCAATGCCCTGCGCCGCCTCCCACCGCGTCCAGTGCCGGTGGTGCTGAGAGAAGCCGCGATAAAACGTCACCTGATTGCCCCCGCACCGGCGAATGTGACTAGCATCAAGCACTAAGTGCTGCGCCAGGCCGGTACCCCGGCAGCGCCCAGCCACCGACGTCGCGAAAGACTGGGAGCCCATGAGTATTGACTACAAGATCGCCGACATTACCCGCCATGAGGAAGGCCGCCACCAGATCCGGCTGGCCGAACAGGAAATGCCCGGCCTGATGTCCCTGCGCGCCGAGTTCGGTGACGCCAAGCCGCTGGCCGGGGCACGCATTGCCGGCTCCCTGCACATGACCGTGCAGACCGCGGTGCTGATTGAAACCCTGGTGGCCCTGGGCGCCGAGGTGCGCTGGGCCAGCTGCAACATCTTCTCCACCCAGGATGAGGCCGCCGCCGCGGTGGTGGTCGGCACCGGCACGGCCGAACAGCCGGCCGGGGTGCCGGTGTTCGCCTGGAAGAACGAATCCCTTGAGGACTACTGGTGGACCACCGAGAATATCCTCACCTGGCCGGGGGCCGAACAGGATCCGAGCCTGGGGGCGAACATGATCCTGGATGACGGCGGGGACGCGACCCTGCTGCTGCACCTGGGCGTGCAGTACGAGGCGGCCGGCGCGGTGCCCGGCCCGGACGCGGCGGAAAACCACGAGCACGGGATCATCCTCTCGGTGCTGCGCGAATCCCTGGTCCGCGACGCACAGAAGTTCACCCGCATCGCCGGGCAGATCCAGGGCGTCTCGGAGGAAACCACCACCGGCGTGCTGCGCCTGCACCAGCTGGCCGAACGCGGCGAACTGCTCTTCCCGGCGATCAACGTGAACGATGCGGTCACCAAATCCAAGTTCGACAACAAGTACGGGATCCGCCATTCGCTGCCCGACGGAATCATGCGCGCCACCGATGTGCTGATCGGCGGGAAGGTCGCCGTCGTGTGCGGCTACGGGGATGTGGGCAAGGGGGCCGCGGAGGCGCTGCGCGGCCAGGGCGCGCGGGTGATCATCACCGAAATCGACCCCATCTGCGCCCTGCAGGCCGCCATGGACGGCTACCAGGTCGCCCGCCTGGAATCCGTGGTCGGCCAGGGGGACATCTTCATCACCACCACCGGCGGCAAGGACATCATCCGGGTCGAGCACATGCTGGCGATGAAGGACAAGGCCATCGTGGGCAACGTCGGGCACTTCGACAACGAGATCCAGATGGCCGAGCTGGCCGCCGTGCCCGGCGTGCAGAAGATCGAAATCAAGCCGCAGGTGCACGAATGGGTGCTGGAGCCCGGCACCGGGCAGGAACGCTCGATCATCGTGCTCTCCGAAGGCCGGCTGCTGAACCTGGGCAACGCC
Organism: Glutamicibacter sp. V16R2B1; assembly: GCF_005774635.1. Lineage (NCBI taxonomy): Bacteria > Bacillati > Actinomycetota > Actinomycetes > Micrococcales > Micrococcaceae > Glutamicibacter > Glutamicibacter sp. V16R2B1. Next base: position 145,430 of record NZ_VATX01000010.1, on the reverse strand, counting down.
ACCGGCCACCCCTCCTTCGTGATGTCCAATTCATTCACCAACCAGGTCATGGCCCAAATCGAGTTGTTCACCAAGGCCGGTACCGGGCACTACGACAAGCAGGTCTATGTGCTGCCCAAGGCACTGGATGAGAAGGTGGCGCGCCTGCACCTGGACGCCCTGGGCGTGGAGCTGACCGCCCTGAGCCCGGAACAGGCCGAGTACCTCGGCGTACCGGTGGAAGGACCCTACAAGTCCGACGCCTACCGCTACTAAAGGCGCCCGACGGCCGGGCCGGTCCTTGGCGGGCGGCCCGGCCCGGCACCCCACCGGCGAAGCTGGAGGCTAGCGGTGTGGTAATCCGGGAAAGTGCGCTGGTCACTGGTTATGCTGAAATCGCGACAGCCATCAGCAGGCTGAAGCAAATCGTCGATCGCCCAACGCGCACACCCGGGAGGACATCTCATGGCTGAAACGCCGGAGAACAACAAGCAGAACGAAGGTGCAAAGCCACAACCCGCACCGACGACTCCCGCCCCGACGGTGAAGGCCTCGCTCAGCGAGAAGGCCGAGAAGCTGGCCGCGCGCCTCGAAGAGCACAAGAACCAGCAGCCCAAGCCGACCCAGGCCGAAGCCGCAACACCGCCCGCCGCGTCCGGGCAGCAGGCCCAAAAGCCCAGCCCGAGGACCCCGACCGGGGACAAGCCCGCCGCGGCGGATAAGGGGGCGCAAAAGCCGGCCGCACCGGGCTCGGGGGCAACCCAGCCGGCCACCGGCAAGCCGAAGGCCGAGCAGGCACCAGCCGCGCAGCCGGCACCGAAGACCACCGTGCAGCCGGTGACGAAGAAGCCGGCCGCCCCGGCCACCAAACCGGTCAGCAAGCTGGAACCGGCCACCGAACCGGTGGAGGATGTCATCCGGGCCATTAAGCTGCCCCATGAGATCGCGGCGGAGAAGAAGGCCAAGGCCGCCCAAAACACCGGGTCCAGCGCCGCCCGGCCCGCCAGCGTGCCGCCGGTGACGGTCGCCGGGCCCAACGCCAGCCAGAAGAGCAACGCCTCGGCCGCCGCCGTGGCCGAAGCCCGCTCCCGGGTCTTTGGCAGCTACGTCCCGGAACCCGAGCCCTCCGAGGCCGCCGTGAAGCGCCGGGTCGCCCGGGAGCGTGCCCTGAACTCCAAGCCGCCGCTGGGACGCACCGCCCAGGTGCTGCTGGCCCTGATCTTCCCGGTCCTGTCGCTGATCGCCGCGATCCGCCTGGTCGCCACCCCCGCCTTCCTGGCCCTGGCCTATGGCCGCCCCGGCTTCCCGGCCGACGCCTACGGCTTCTCCTGGCCCGAACGGCTGACCTATGGCAGCTACGGGGTGGATTACCTGAACAACTTCGCCGGCCCCGAATACCTCTCCGGGCTGCGTCAGGCGGATGGTTCGGCGCTGTTCACCGACGCCGAGGTGCAGCACATGGTGGATGTGAAGAACCTGATCGGGTTCGCGTACGTGCTCGGTGCGGTGCTGGCGGTGCTGGCGATCGTGCTGATCGTCTACCTGATGCGCCGCTACGCCGGGGGAGTGCGCCGCGGGCTGTTCGCCGGGGCGCTGATTACGCTCGGGCTGATGGCCGCGCTGGTGGTCGCCGCCGTGATCGGCTGGCAGGGCTTCTTCACCAAGTTCCATGAGCTCTTCTTCTCCGAGGGCAGCTGGACGTTCTACGTCACCGACACGCTGATCCGTCTCTACCCGCAGCAGTTCTGGATTGACTCGGCGATCAGCCTGGCGGTGCTGCTGCTCTTGGTGGTCATCATCGTGCTGATCACCTGCTGGCCCACCGGCCGGCGCCGCGAAGCCTCCCGGCTGCGCCAGGATGCGCGGGTCTTCGGGCTGGGCAACAGCTAACACCGCGAACGCGCACCGTGGCCCCAAGGCAGATCAACCTGCCTTGGGGCCACGGTGCGTTAACGGCCCCCAGCGGCGGTGCGCCGCACCGCTCACCGGTCGGGGTGGGCGACCTGACCGCCCAGCACAAAGATCCCGTCCGGGGCCCCGGGCAGCTGGCGAGCAGTGGTGGGCGCGAAGATGCTCACGCACCAGGGGGAGTCGGGGGTGAAGGGGCGCAGGTGCCAGTCGGCGTAGCGCCCCAGCAGCTGCAGCCCGGTGCCTTCCGCCGCCCGGTCCTGGTCCGCGGGCCCGCCAAAGACGGCGGCGGTGGTGCCCAGAATGAACACGCCCTGCGGATCCAGCAGCGCGCCGGCCTGCCGGAACACGCCGGCCAGTTCGCGCGCGGAGAGGAACGCGGCCACGTTGCCCGCCATCAGCAGCCCGTCATAGCGCTGGATTAGTCCGGCCTGCTGCAGCCGGGCGGAGCCGATGTCGGTGACCGGCATCCGGCGGTACCAGGCGGGATCGAAGAGCTCCGCGGCCACCTGGAGCACCTCCCCGGAGGTGTCGATGCCCCAAGCCAGATGGCCCGCGCGACGCAGCGCGTTGACCGCGGCGCCAATCCCGCACCCCAGATCCAGCACCCGGGCCCGGCGCGGCAGCAGCGCGTCCAGGAACCGGGCATCGGTTTCCAGGTCCACGCCGGCCGTGGCCAGGTCCCGCATCTTCTGGGCGTACTGCTGCAGGTCGGGGGTGATCATGGCCCCATCCTTGCACCCGCGGAGACCGGAAGGCCAGCACCGGGGTGCATCTGCCAGCCGGCGGGCAGCTCAGCGCTGGTAGAGCCCGCCGATCACCGTGGCGTAGGTATCGAGCACCTCTTGACGCTTGAGCTTGAGCGAGCTGGTCAGGTGCCCGGAGGCCTCGGTCAGCTCATCGGGCAGGATCTGGAACTTGCGGATCGACTCGGCCTTGGAGACGGTCAGGTTGGCCGCATCCACCGCCTGCTGCACCTGGGCGATCACCTGCGGGTGGGTGGCGGCCTGGCGCAGCGAGAGGTCACCCAGGTTCCGGGCCTTGGCCCACAATGCCAGCTCCTCATGATCCAACGCCACCAGCGCGGAGATGAACGGGCGGTTGTCTCCCACCAGGATGCAGTGCGCGACGATGCGTTCGGCGCGCACGGTTTCCTCCAGCGGGCCGGGGGCGACGTTCTTGCCGCCGGCGGTGACGATCAGCTCCTTCTTCCGACCGGTCACCTTCAGGTAGCCCTGCGCGTCCAGCTCCCCGGTGTCCCCGGAGGTGAAGTAGCCCTCGGGGGTGAACATCTCGGCGGTGGCCTTGGGGTTGTTGTGGTATCCGGCGAACACCCCGATGCCCTTGATCAGGATTTCCCCGTCCTCGGCGATGCGCACGCTGGTGCCCGGGATCGGGCGGCCCACGGTGCCCACCTTGGTGTGCTCGGGCTGGTTCACGGTGGCCGGCGCGGTGGTCTCGGTCAGCCCGTAGCCCTCCACCAGCTGGATGCCGGCGCCACGGAAGAAGTGGGCCAGATCCTCGTTTAGGGCGCTGGCCCCGGAGATCGCGTAACCGCACTGCCCGCCAAAGACCTCGCGCAGCTTGGGGTAGAGCAGCACATTAAAGAGCCTGTGCTTGGATTTGAGCAGCAGGCCGGGCCCGCGCCCGGTGCCGTGCTGCTTGGCCTGCAGGGCCTTGGAGTAGGCGATGGCCACCTGTTCGGCCTGCGCGAAGAGCTTCGCCTTGCCGCCCTCCTCGGCCTTGGACAGCGCCGTGTTGCGGATCTTCTCAAACACCCGCGGCACCGCCAGCAGGAAGCCGGGCTTTACCGCCTGCAGGTCCTCGACCAGGGTTGCGGTGTTCGGGGAGTGGGCGATCACCGCCCCGCCGTGGATGCAGGCCTGCTGCACGGCGCGGGCCAGCACGTGGGCCAGCGGCAGGAACATCAAGGTGCGCTGGTCCTCGCCGAGCACGGTGCGCATGTAGTCGACCAGGTTGTAGGCGACCAGGGAGAAGTTCGCGTGGGTCATCATGCAGCCCTTGGGCCGCCCGGTGGTGCCGGAGGTGTAGACCAAGGTGGCCACGTCCTGCAGCCCGGCCCGGCTCCGGGCCGCCTCCAGCTGGCGCTGGCTGACCTGGTCGGGGTCGGCGAGCAGTTCGCTGAGCTTGGAGGAGGGGATGGAGCTCTCCCGGGCAGGGTTGCCGGCGTCAAAGAGGTAGACCTCCACCCGTTCGCCCAGTTGCGCGGCCGCCTGGCGGATCACCACCCGCTGGTCCGCGTTTTCGGCGAACACCACCCGGGCCCCGGAATCACGCAGGATCCATTCGATCTGGAAGGCGCTGCTGGTCTCATAGACCGGCACCGAGATGCCCCCGGCGAACCAGATGGCCTCCTCGACCAGGGCCCACTCGTAGCGGGTGCGGGACATGATTGCCACGTGGTCTCCGGGCTGCACCCCGTTGCTCATCAGCGTGGTGGCCAGGCGCTGCACATCGGTGAGGAACTGCCGGGCGCTGATGTCCCGCCAGGTGCCCTGGCGCTGCACGCTGAACAGCGGCTTGTCCGGGGCCTGCCGGACGCGTTCGAGCAATAGGTTGGTGGTGTTGTAGTTCGCATCCAGGTCATGCCGCAGCTCGACAGTCTCTTCGCGCATCAACTCAATCTTCCTGCCAGGTCGGGGAAATACCGCCAATACCTGGCAGTTACTTCACGGTAATATAACGTACTTAGCTCCAACTGGGAATCCAGACCCGGGCCCGCCAGGCGGTGTCCGGGATCATCTGCCCGGACCAGATCGGCCAGAAGAAAGCGGAGACCACCAGCAACACCGCCAGGAACAGCACCACCAGCACCAGCCGCGCCGGATAGCGCGGGGAGGCCGCCCCGCCGGGCGGGAGGAACTTGCCGATCATGAACGTCAGGGCGAGCATCAGGAACGGGGTCATCGGCAGCGTGTAGAAGAAGAACATGGTCCGCTCCGGGTACAGCAGCCAGGGCAGGAACCCGGCCGCAACGCTGGAGAGGATCGCCCCGGCCCGCCAGTCCCGGGCCCCGATCCACCACAGGATCAGCAACACCATGCTCAGGGCCGCCGCCCACCACATCACCGGGTTGGGCAGATCCGTGATCACCTCGGTGCACCGCGAGACCGTGCAGCCGTTCACCGCTTCGTCATAGCCCTCGAAGTAGAACAGCACCGGGCGCCCGGCGAACATCCAGGTCCAGGGCGGGGACTGCCAGCTGTGCGGCGAATCCAGCCCGGTATGGAAGCTGTAGGCCGAGACGTGGTACTGCCACAGCGACCGCAGCGGCGCCGGCAGCCAGCCAAGACCCTCCCCGGGATGCTCGGCCGCCCAGTTGCGGTAGCGCCCCTCGCTGCCGGCCAGCCAACCGCTCCAGGTGGCCAGGTAGGTGGCCAGCACCAGCGGGATGATCTGGAAAAAGGCCAGGATCCCGTCCCGCCACAGCCCCGAGACCACCCAGTGGCGGATCCCTGCGGTGCGTCGCGCCGACAAGTCCCACAGCACGGTCAGGATCCCGAACACCGCGACGAAGGACAGGGCCGACCACTTCACGCCCACCGCGCAGCCCAGCATCAACCCGGCCACCAGGCGCCAGGGCCGGAACCAGATCATCGGCCCGTGGCGCAGCATCCAGTAGTCCGCCCGGTTGCCCGGCGGGATGCTCAGCTTGGCGATCAGCCGCCGCCGCCCGTCGGCACGATCCAGCACCAGGGCGTAGAACCCGGCCAGGATGAAGAACATCAGGAACACGTCCAGCAGCGCCGTGCGCGACATGACAATCGAATGCCCGTCCACGGCCAGCAGCAGCCCGGCAATCCCGGCCAGTGCGTGCGAGTTGAACAGCGCCCGGGCGCACAGGGTCACCAGCAGCACCGCCAGGGTGCCAAACAGTGCGGTGGCCGTGCGCCAACCCAGCCCGTTGTACTCCCCGAAGACCAGCATCCCCAGCCCAATCAGCCATTTGCCCAAGGGCGGGTGCACCACGTAGGAGGCCCCACCCTCCAGCTGCGGGTCCCCGGCAATGAACCGGTCATTGCTCTCATCCACCCATTCCATCTCGTGTCCGAAATGCAGCAGCGCCCAGGCGTCCTTGACGTAGTAGGTCTCATCGAAGATCAGTTCGTGCGGGTGGTTCAGGTGCACGAAGCGCAGCAACCCGCCCAGGAGGGTGATGACCAGGGGGATGAGCCACGCCAGGACGCCGCCGGGGGCGGTGGCCGGCAGCAGCCGCTCGCGCAATGCGCTGGCGGTGAAGGCCTGGTACGGGGAACGGACCGGGCTGGCCGACTGGGATTTTGACTCGGTGAGGCTCATTGTCATTCATGCTACCGGTGGGCAAAATACAAATGCCGCAGTTACACACCTAGGGATAGGCTAATAAGGTGCAACAGGCTAAAGAAAACCCAGAATCCCCAGTTTCCGCGCCGGCACCCGAGGCCCGCGCCACACGGGATCCGGAGGGCCAGGGGCAGATCGTGCTGGGGGCCACCCCGATTGGCAACCTCTCCGACGCCTCTCCGCGGCTGCGCGAGATCATGGCCAGCGCGCACTTGATCGCGGCGGAGGACACCCGCAACTTCCACCACCTGGCACAGGGCCTGGGGGTGCGGCCCACCGGCCGGGTGATGAGCCTGCATGAGCACAATGAAACGCACAAGATTTCCGAGGTGCTGGAGGCGGTGCGCGACGGGGCGACGGTGCTGGTGGTCTCCGACGCGGGGATGCCGGCGGTCTCCGACCCCGGGTTCCCGCTGGTGGCGGCGGCCCTGGACGAGGGGCTGCTGGTCACCGCGGTACCCGGTCCCAGCGCCGTGCTGACCGCGCTGGCCCTGTCCGGGCTGCCCACCGGCCGCTTCACCTTCGAGGGGTTCCTGCCGCGCAAGGCCGGGGAGCGGCGCAAGCGGCTGCAGGCGCTGGAATCCGAGGAGCGCACCATGGTGTTCTTTGAGGCCCCGCACCGCCTGGCCGCCTTCCTGCAGTCCCTGTTGGAGGTGTTCGGCGCCGAACGGCAGATCGCCGTGGCCCGGGAACTGACCAAGAAGTTCGAAGAGGTCCGGCGCGGCAGCGTGCCCGAGCTGCTGGCCTGGGCGCAGGACGGGGTGCGCGGGGAGATCGCGGTGGTGGTCTCCGGGGCCCAGGCCCCGGCTGCCGGGAAGCCGGAGGACCATGTGGGGCAGGTGCAGCAGCTGATTACGGCCGGCACCCGGATGAAGCAGGCGGTGGCCGAGGTCGCCGAGGCCCGCGGGCTGAAGAAGCGCGAACTGTATGAGGCGGTGCTGGCCGCACGGCAGCAGGGCGAAAAATAGCGCCTTTGCCCGCGCGGCGCAACAATACTTCGATCCGCACGGTTTGGTGCGTCAAAATAGTGCCGCCAAGGCCCAAAGTGCATAGTCTAAATGCACAATTGGATCGTATATCACTGGTGCAAGGTGCGGTTTACACCACAGCCGGCACCCCCTAGCGTTGGAAGCAGACCTAGATCAGTTCCCGGCGCCGCCGGCCGCGGCATGCCGCCCGGCGAAGCCACCGGGACTCGAAAGTGTCCCGGCTGGCAGCGCCCTGACTGCCGGTCGGGGTTATGACGCCAACATCAGTCCTTACTACTACAGGAGAAGCCGCTATGAGCATTACCGCCGAACGCGAAGCAGAGCTGCTAGCCAAGGTCCCCACCGGTCTGCTGATCAACGGGGAATGGCGCGATTCCTCCGATGGCGGCACCTTTGACGTGCTGGACCCGGCCACCGGCCAGAAGCTGGCCACCCTGGCCAGCGCCACCTCCCAGGACGCACTGGCCGCCCTGGACGCCGCCGACGCCGTGCAGGCCTCCTGGGCACGCACCGCCCCGCGCGAACGCGCCGAGATCCTGCGTCGCGGCTTCGACCTGGTGACCGAACGCGCCGAGGACTTCGCGCTGCTGATGAGCCTGGAAATGGGCAAGCCGCTGGCCGAGGCCCGCGGTGAGGTGACCTACGGCGCCGAGTTCCTGCGCTGGTTCTCCGAGGAGACCGTGCGCCACTACGGTCGCTACATCACCACCCCGGAGGGCAAGAACAAGGTCCTGGTGCAGCACAAGCCGGTCGGCCCGTGCCTGCTGATCACCCCCTGGAACTTCCCGCTGGCCATGGCCACGCGCAAGGTCGCCCCGGCGATCGCCGCCGGGTGCACCATGGTGCTCAAGCCCGCCAAGCTCACTCCGCTGACCTCCCAGCTGTTCGCCGCCACCATGATCGAGGCCGGCCTGCCCGCGGGCGTGCTCAACGTGGTCTCCGGCGCCTCGGCCTCGAAGATCTCCGCACCGCTGATGGCCGATGACCGCCTGCGCAAGGTTTCCTTCACCGGCTCCACCCCGGTGGGCAAGCAGTTGCTGAAGGACGCCGCGGACAAGGTGCTGCGCACCTCGATGGAGCTGGGCGGCAACGCCCCGTTCATCGTGTTCGAGGACGCCGACCTGGACGCCGCAGTGGAAGGCGCCATGGCCGCGAAGATGCGCAACATGGGCGAGGCCTGCACCGCAGCCAACCGTTTCCTGGTCCACGAATCGGTGGCCAAGCAGTTCACCGAGAAGTTCGCCGCCGCCATGGGCAAGCTCAAGCCCGGACGCGGCACCGAACCGGACAGCACCGTCGGCCCGCTGGTCGAGGAGAAGGCCGTGAAGGAAGTGCACTCGCTGGTTGAATCCGCCGTGGCCGAAGGGGCCACCGCGGTGGTCGGCGGCGCCCCCGTCGATGGCCCGGGCTTCTTCTACCAGCCCACCGTGCTGGCCAACGTGCTGAATGACTCGGCGATCCTCTCCCAGGAGATCTTCGGCCCGGTCGCCCCGGTGACCACCTTCTCCACGGAGGAGCAGGCCATCAAGCAGGCCAACTCCACCGAATACGGTCTGGCCTCCTACATCTACTCGCGTGACTTCAACCGCCTGCTGCGGGTGGCCGAGCAGATCGAATTCGGCCTGGTCGGCTTCAACGCCGGGGTGATCTCCAACGCCGCGGCACCGTTTGGCGGCGTGAAGCAGTCCGGCATGGGCCGCGAGGGCGGCGCCGAGGGCCTGGACGAGTACACCTCCGTGCAGTACATCGGCATCGCCGACCCGTACGCCGCGAAGTAGTCGCACCCCAAAACACCGCCGTGGCGGGTGGCCGGCCTACGGGTCCGGCCACCCGCCACGGTTGTTTAAACCCGGATCCCTGGTGCCGGCGTGCCGCGCAGCGAGGCCGGCCATGCCAGCGCCCGCAGGCGCAGGCCCCAAGGCGAGGCGCCCCGCATTCGCTGGGCGAGGACCGCCAGGTCCTGCCCGGCCTGCACACCTTGGGCGGCGCCGGGGTGCTGGGCGGCGTAGAAGGAGCGTTCAATCAGCGCATCAAGCCGGGCCAGGGGTGGGCCGGCTGCCGGGAACTGGGCCGCGAGCCGGGCACAGTAGGCGGCCTCGGTTTCCCCGGACCGTAGTGGCTGCTGGTAGTCAGCGCCCAGGGCGCGCAGTTCTTCCCACACGGCGCCGGCGCCTGCCGCACCGCCCTGTTGCGCCACCTCCAGCCGCCGGCGGCGGACGGAGGCGCGCAGCAGCGGGGCGATGAGCAGCCCGAGCGCTGCCGCCGGCAGCAGCAGCCACGCGGTGGCGGCCGGCCAGCCGCGCTGCTCGCCCGGGCCCGGCGTTGTTTCGGTTGCCTGCCCCGTGGGCGCCGGGGTGCTGCTGGGCGGTGTCTCCTCCAGCGCCCGGTTGTCGTTGAGGGTGGGATCCGGGGCCGGTTCGGAACGGCGGACCGGGGCGTAGTTGGGGGTCACCCCGCGCCCGGGGGTCGGCTCAAAGGGGGTCCACCCCAAGCCCGGAAGGTACAGTTCGGGCCAGGCATGGGCGTCCTGGCCACTGACCCGGTACCCGTTGAGGGTGCGTTCGGTAAGGTCCGTGTCCTGGTTCATCCCGGCCAGGGAGGAGGTGTCCAGGGTGATGCTCTGCCCGGTGGCCTCTCCGGGGGCGAAGCCCACCGCAATCCGGCTAGGGATGCCGGCCTGCCGGGCCAGCAGCGCCATGGTGGAGGCGAAGTGCACGCAGTAGCCCTGGCGGCGCTCGAGGAACGCGGCGACAACCTTCATGTTTGCCCCGTCATACCCTTCACGCAGCGGGGTCTGCTCCGAGTAGCTGAACCGGGTGGAGCGCAGATAGTTCTGGATGGCCACGGCCTTGTCAAAGTCGCTGCCCGGGGTGCCGTTGGCCTCGAAGGCGCGGCGCAGGTTCTGCGCCAGCAGCTCGTGCACCGCCCCGCCCCCGTCCTCCGGCAGCCGGGTGAGCTGCTCATCCAGCGGCGGGGTGCGGCTTTCGAAGAACGCGAAGTTCCGCGCCAGCTCGGGGTTCAGCTCCGGCACGCTGTGGGTGACCAGCACGCTGCCGGTCTGCTGCCGGGACTCGCGGGTGAAGGAGGCGATGGCGGTCTGCGGCTGCCAGCGCCAGGCCCCCTGCAGGCCCTGGATGAGATAGGAATTCTGCGGCAGCGGCAGCTGCAGGTTGCGCGGCACCGGGTCCCAGGAGAGCTGGGTGACCTCCTGCTTCGCCCCGAAGGACATGTACTGATCGCGCAGCACCGTGTTCCCGCTGTACGCCAGGGCCTGCGGGTCGCGTTGCGGTTCCCATCGTGCGGCGGACAGGTCCTGGATCACGTCGGTGCGCAGGTAGGGGGCGGCCGACGCCGAGGTGTAGTAGCTGAGCAGGGTGCTGTTTCCGTTGCTGCGCAGGTCCCGGCCCAGGTTCAGCAGCGGGTCGATGTTGCTGGCAAACAGTTCCCCGGAGGGGCGGGTGCCTTCGGGGAACATGCCCTGGCGAAAACCGGGCATCCAGGTGCTGCTGGCCACCAGCACCACCGCGGCCACCAGGCCCAGCAGGCCGGAAAAACCCAGTTGCCGCCGCCCGGGCAGTGCCGAAGGCCGGCGGTGATACCGGTAGGGCAGGAACGTGGCGTATCCGATCATGGCCAGGAACTGGATCAGCAGGTAGCCGGTCCCGGCCCCGCTGAGCTTGAACAGGGAGGCCAGCACCGGGGCGAAGGCCAGCGGCAACACCACCAGCAGGGCCAGGCGCCGGGAGCTGGTCAGGGCTTCGACCAGTACCGCCAGGACCAGGCCCAGCAGCAGGAACGTGAAATCCACCGCCGCGGTGTACGCCACCTGGGGCACCTGGGTGGCAAACTCCAGGTTCGCGTTGTGCACCAGCTGCCCGAAGCGCTGCCCCCGCCCGCCGCCCAGGCCCGGATCGGCCAGCGCCGGGGAGAACCAGGCGCAGCCGGCCGCGACCAGCAGGCAGGCGAGCGGCGCCAGCCAGACCGGCAACCGGCTGGCACGCACCGCCGCCCCGGTGCCGTGCACCAGCAACAGCGGGAACCACAGGTTCCACAGCCAGCCGTGGCCCTCCACCACCCCGTGCAGGCTGGCCATCCCGGCCAGCAGGGCCGCCCACAGGCACAGCGCGGTGACCAGGTGCGCCAGCGGGTGCCCGGGCCGGGGCATTGCGGCCGGTTCGGCCGGTGCCGCTGCCGCGGGGGCCGGCGGCTCACGCAGCGCGGTGCTCATGGCGACTCCCACAGCCGGGCCAGCGGATCCTGCGCCCCATGCAGGTGCACCCGCCACGGGGTGAGCGCGAACTGGGCGGCCGCCTCCCGGTGCCGTTCGGGGTGCGCGCAGATCAGGAACACGTCCACGTTGCGCACCGTGCGGGACAGCCCGGCCAGCCAGCGGGCCTGGGCGACGCCCAGCTCCCCGAGCACCAGGAACACCGGTTCATCGGCGAATCCCAACAGCAGCTTGCCCAGCGATTCGGCCAGCCCGCGCGCGTCAGCCTCCTGCCCGCCCTCGCTCAGGCCCAGGCTGGTGGTTGCGGCGTGGAAGGCCTCGAAGCGGTCCAGCGCCGAGGCGCCGGACACCGCCGCCTGCGGGAACGGGATCTCACCGGCCCGCCCGGACGGGGCCGGGCGCGGGTTGTCCAGCTCCTGCCCGGCCAGATCTCGCACCATCAGCTGGTAGCCGTGCCGGGCATAGAGCTCGCCGATGCTGCAGGACAGGGACAGGGCCTTTTCAAAGCGCAGCGTGCTGGCTAGCGGGGCGCCGGTGCCCTGCGGGATCTCATGATTCAAATCCCCGGGGCCATGCCAGGCACTGCGCCGCCGGTCCAGCACGATCAGGCTGTGCGCGGTGGCCACATAGTTTTCCTGGCGCACCATCAGCCGGCCGTGGCGGGCGGTCGCCTTCCAGTGAACCTGGCGCAGCGAATCGCCCTGCTGGTGATCACGGATCCCCACATCGTAGTAGTCCACCGAGGCGCTCCGGGTGTGCCGAGCCTCACCGGTGAGCATGCGCTCGCCGAGCGCGGTGGAGTGCTCCAGGCGCAGACAGTGGGCGCGCACCGCGACGCCGCTTGCCTCACCGGTGTCCACCAGCCCGTCCACCAGCCCGCACGGGTCCGCCAGGCGCTGCTGGGCCGGGCCGAGCAGGTGCAGACCGCGGCGGCGGAAGACCAGTTCGTAGTCGAAACGGCCCGGAGCCTGGAAACTGGGGGCGGGCGGGTAGCCCTCGGGCAAGACCTCGCGGATCACCGCCGGCTGCTCACAGCGCAGGCTCACCGGCACCACCTCGCCCACGCTGACCGGGCGTTCGGGCAACACCCGGGTGATCTGACCGGCCAGCCGGCCCAGGCGCACCACCAGCCAGGCACACCCCACCAGGGCCAGCAGGGTCAGCCCCACGGCCATCAGCTCACGGCGCCCCAGCAGATGGGCCAGCCACAGCGCCGCCAGCCCGCTGCCGGCCACCACCCAGCCGCGCCGGGAGACCAAGTCCAGGTGCCAGCTGCGCAGCACGCCGAACCGTTCGGGCTCGCGCACCCAGGACAGCGAGTCGTTCGGGTCAAAGCGGGGAACCGGGCCCATCTCAGCCCGCCCCACCCACCGCAGTGTGCTGCAGGACCTCGCCGACCACCGTCTCGGGGTGCACGCCCTCGGCCAGGGCCCGCCGGGTCAGCAGCAGCCGGTGGCCCAGCAGCATCGGGGCGACCTCCCGCACATCCTCGGGCAGCACATGGTCCCGCCCGCAGACCGCCGCGTGGGACTTCGCGGCCCGCACCCACTGCAGCAGGGCGCGCGGCGAGGCACCGACCAGCACGTGCTGGTGCTCCCGGGTGGCCCGGCCCAAATCCACCACGTAGCCGGCCAGGCGTTCGGTCACGGTCACCCGCTGGACCTGCAACATCATCCGGCGCAGCCGCTCCAGGCCCAGCAGCGCACCGATCTCGGCCAACGGGTCGTGGCCGTGGTGGGTGCAGAGCATGGAGATTTCCGCCGCCCGGTCCGGGTAGCCCATGGAAATGCGGGCCATGAACCGGTCGCGCTGCGCCTCGGGCAGCGCAAAGGTGCCCTCCGCGTCAATCGGGTTCTGCGTGGCGATGACCATGAAGGGCCGCTGCAGCGGGTGGGTGACCGAGTCCACCGTGACCTGCAGCTCCTCCATGCACTCCAGCAGCGCCGCCTGCGTCTTGGCGTTGGCGCGGTTGATTTCGTCGGCGATCACGATGTTGGCGAACACCGGGCCGGGATGGAAGGTGAAGTCCTGGGTCTGCGGGGAGAACACCGATACCCCGGTCACGTCGCTGGGCAGCAAGTCCGGGGTGAATTGGATGCGGTTCACGGTGCCGTCCACGCTGCGGGCCAGCGCCTTGGCCAGCAGTGTCTTGCCCACTCCCGGCACGTCCTCCACCAGCAGGTGACCGCCGGCCAGGAGCACCACCAACGCCGTCTTGATGGCCTGCGGCTTGCCATCGATCACCGTGGACATGCCCTGGATGATTCGCTGGCATTGCTCACCGAAATCGGCATCAACACTTGGCAGCGTCTGGTGAACGCTCATCTGGCCCCTCCCGGTGGAAAAGTGCGGCGGTCGCCGGCTCCGGGACAGGTCCTGCCCGGTTGGCTTAACCCTACCAACGGAAGGTGAGGTACATCACGAATAGGTTCCGGCAGTCCGCGCACATCCAGCCAACCAGTGCTGCGGCGTTGCCCGGGACACTGCGCCGCGGCGGGCAGGATGGCAGAATCGTAGGCGGCGGGCACCGGTGCCGGGCACCGCAAGGAGAAGTGAAGGGAACACGGTGGGGCGAGGCAAGCAGATCAACTATCAGGCAATTCCGGAGGCCTACCGCCCCCGTGAGCAGGAGGGCGCGGCGGATGACGCCGAACGCAGCCGTTCGACCACGCAGGAGAAGGACGGAAGCAAGCGGAACCTGATCTACCCCGAGGCTCCCGAACCCCTGCCGCTGCCGGTCATCGACAACCACACCCACCTGGACTTCCGGGACGGGAAGCTGAATGTGAGCGTGGAGCAGGCGGTGCAGGCCGCCGCCCAGGTGGGAGTGGCCGGGCTGATCCAGGTCGGCTGCGATGTGCCCTCCTCGGAATTCGCGGTCCGCGCCGCCCAGCAAAACCCGGCCGTGCTGGCCGCCGTGGCCATCCACCCCAATGATGCGGCCCGGCTGGCCGAACGCGGACAGCTGGACGCGGCGATCGAGCGGATCGACGAGCTGGCCGGGCAGGAGCGGGTGCGGGCCGTGGGGGAAACCGGCCTGGACTACTTCCGCACCGGACCCGAGGGTCGGCCGGTGCAGGAGGAATCGTTCCGCCGCCACATCGAGATCGCCCGCCGCCACGGCAAGGCCCTGCAGATCCACGACCGCGACGCCCACCAGGACGTGGTGCGCGTGCTGCGTGATGAGCAGCTGCCGCCCAGGGTGGTCTTCCACTGCTTCTCCGGGGATGGCCAGCTGGCGCGCATCTGCAACGAAAACGGCTGGTACATGTCCTTCGCCGGAACCGTGAGCTTCAAGAACTCCACCGGCATCCAGGACGCCCTGGCCCTGGCCGACCCCCGGCTGATCCTGGTGGAAACCGACGCCCCGTTCCTGACCCCGCACCCCTACCGGGGCCGGCCCAACGCCAGCTACATGATCCCCTACACGCTGCGTTTCATGGCCGGGCATCGGGGTGCGGACCTGGAGCAGCTGTGCTCGCAGGTCATGGCGAACACCCTGGAGGTGTACGGCGCATTCTAAGCCCGGGCAGGTGTGTCGTGCGCCATTCACGCTTGCCTGATTATTACAATTCGGTTACGGTACTACAAGTGTCTCGCGCCGGGAGTGGCTGGAACCGCCCCCACAGCGACGCCGCGACAGCGCCGCAAAGCCCCGTACGGGGTGGCAGCGGCACGACGCATGGAAATTGTATGTACGTATTGGTGACCCACGGGTCACTGGGCCCGCCCGGGCCTCAGGCACCGGGAACCGGCGGCCCACAACCGATGGGGAACCATTCACTGTGATGCACTTGCTCAAGAAACGCTCGGTCAAGTTCCTGGCCCAGGCCGTAGCGGTCGCCGTCATCATCGCCGGCGCCGTCTTCTACATTGCCGGGCAGAAGTCCGTAACCCTGGCCATCGACGGGGACCAGCAGGTGCTGAACACCCGCGCCGCCACCGTCGAGGATCTGCTCGCCCAGCAGGACATCGCCCTGGGGGAACGCGACGAGGTCTTCCCGGCGCTGGATTCCTCGCTGGATGACGAGCAGACCGTTAAGGTCAAGCGCAACAAGTCGGTGCAGGTCTCGGTGGACGGCACCGACCGGGTCGTGCACACCACCGGGATGACCGTGGCCGACGTGGTCAAGCAGCTGGAACTGGAAAAGGGCGCCGAAGTGTCCCTCTCCGATGACATCGCCCTGATGTCACTGAGCGAAAGCATCGAAATCATCACCCCGAAGGTCGTGAACCTGAAGGTCGGCAAGGACAAGCGGCAGCAGGTGGAAACCACCGCGCAGAGCGTCGCCGAACTGCTGGACGCCGAGGGCGTGAAGCTGGATGAGAACGACGAGATCAATTTGAAGGCCGACGGCGAGACCACCAAGGACGCCAAGCCGGGCACCGAGATCAGCGACAAGATGGACGTCGACGTGATCCAGGTCGAGGTCAAGACCTGGGAAGAAACCCGCGACATCGCCTTCGGCACCGAGGAAGTCAAGGACTCCAAGCTTCAGAAGGGCAAGACCAAGGTCAAGACCAAGGGCGAAAAGGGCGAGCGCGAGCTGACCCTGCGCCAGGAAACCCGCAACGGCACGAAGGGCGAGGAAGAAGTCCTGAAGTCCAAGGTCACCAAGGAACCGGTCGCCAAGGTCATCAAGGTCGGCACCAAGAAGCCGGCCGAATCCAAGAGCGAGTCCAAGAAGAAGACCGCCACCCCCAAGAGCGTCTCCGGCGCCTGGTCGGCCCTGGCCAAGTGCGAATCCGGCGGCAACTGGTCGATCAACACCGGCAACGGCTACTACGGCGGCCTGCAGTTCTCCGCCTCCTCCTGGCGTGCCGTGGGCGGCACCAAGTACGCACCGCTGCCGCACCAGGCCACCCCGCAGGAGCAGGTGGCCGCAGCGGAGAAGCTGCGCGCCAGCGGCGGCTGGGGCCACTGGCCGGCCTGCGCCCGCAAGCTCGGCCTGCTCTAGAACCACGAATTTCCCCCCACAGCGACGCGACCACCCCAGCGGGCGGTCGCGTCGCTGTTCTATGGGGCGCCGCGGCGGCGCTGAACGCGGGCCGGACGCTGAACTAGTATTGGAGGCGTGATGCCTGAAGAACCCCTGCCGCTCCTGGGAGCCACCGAGATCCGACGCCTGGCCGATGAACTGGGCATCCGTCCCACCAAAACCCTGGGCCAGAACTTCGTGATCGACGGGAACACAATCCGGCGCATCGTCGCCGCCGCGGACCTTGACCCCGGCCAGACGGTGCTGGAGGTCGGACCCGGCCTCGGCTCGCTGACCCTGGGCATCCTGGACGCCGCCGCGAAGGTGGTGGCAGTGGAAATTGACCCGCCGCTGGCCCGACGGCTGCCCGAAACCGTCGCCGAGTTCCGTCCGGGCCGCGAAGCGGATCTCACCGTGATCCTCAGCGACGCACTGAAGGTCACCGAACTGCCCAATGAGCCCACCGCGCTGGTGGCCAACCTGCCCTACAACGTGGCCGTGCCGGTCGTGCTGCACCTGCTGGAGCACTTCCCCTCCATCCGCCACGGCCTGGTCATGGTCCAGGATGAGGTGGCCGACCGGATGAGCGCCGTCCCGGGCAGCAAGATCTACGGGGTGCCCTCCGTCAAGGGCGCCTGGTACGGCACCATGCGCAAGGCCGGGGTCATCGGCATGAACGTGTTCTGGCCGGCCCCCAAAATCCACTCCGGGCTGGTCTCCTTCACCCGGGACGCGGAGCGCGGCGACGCCCCGCCGCGCACCGAGGTCTTCGCCGTCATCGACGCCGCCTTCGCCCAGCGCCGCAAGACGCTGCGCGCCGCCCTGTCCGGCTGGGCCGGCTCCGGGGCCCGGGCTGAAGCGATCCTCAACCGTGCCGGGATCGACCCGCGCGAACGCGGCGAGAAGCTGGACATCGACGGGTTCATCGCCATCGCCCGCGCCGCCGCAGAAGTCACCGACGCAGCGGATGAAACCCCATGAACGAACCCAAGAACTTCGTGATCGCCCACGCCCCGGGCAAGATCAACTGCTACTTCCGGGTCGGCCCGCCGCGTGAGGACGGGTACCACGACGTGGCCAGCCTCTACGTGGCGGTCTCCCTGTTCGAGGAGATCCGCGCAACCCTGCGCCAAGACGGCGAACTTCACCTGCGCCTGGATGAGGCCTCCACGGTGGTCGACGAACCCGAAACCTTCCCGCTGGGCCCGGGCAACCTGGTCCACCAGGCCGCACAGCTGCTGCGCGAACACGCCGGGGTGAACCTGGGGGCCGATCTGGAGATCCTCAAACGGGTGCCGATCGCCGGGGGCATGGGCGGCGGCTCCGCCGACGCCGCCGCCACCCTGGTGGCCTGCAACGAACTGTGGGGCACCGGGCTGGACCGTGAGGAACTGGGCCGGCTCGGCGCCCGGCTGGGCGCCGATGTGCCCTTTGCGCTGATGGGCGGGGCCGCCATCGGACTGGGCGTGGGGGACCAGCTGGCCCCGCTGCTGACCCGGGCGCGCACCGACTGGGTGCTGATCCCGGCCAGCTACGGGCTGTCCACCCCACGGGTCTACGCCATGCTGGACCGGCTGCGCGCCGGGCAGTCGATCCCGGTGCCCACCGAAGTGGACCCGCAGGTCATCAAGGCCCTGATGGAACCCGACGCGCAGGCGCTGGCCGACACCCTGGTCAACGATTTGACCCAGGCCTCGCTGGCGCTGGCCCCCGAACTGGGCACCGTGCGCGACCTGGCCGAGGGGGCTGGGGCGCTGCGGGCCATGGTTTCCGGCTCCGGACCCACCCTGGCGCTGCTGGTGCGCGACGCCGAGCACGCCCGCGAGGTCATGGCCCAGCTGGGCGATGAGGTCGGGGTCGCCACCCTGGCCGTGCAGGCCCCCGCGCCCGGGGCGCGGATCGTCCACAGCCAGTAGCCTCCCGCCCTTCCCATCCCCGCCCTTCCCCGGTAGGCTTGCGCGAACACCCAGCCCCCGTGGGGGCGGATCAGGAGGAGGGGATCTGATGCAAGCCTGGCCCCGCAACGCGGCTCTGACGCTGCTGCTGATCGCCCTGGCACTGCTGGCCGTCTTTCAATGGCTGCCGGCGCTGCTGCTCTTCCCCGCCGCCGGTGCCCTGCTGGTTTGGAACCAGGCACCGCCCACGGGCCAGCGGCGTGGCGAATACTGAATTCCTTGCGCCGCTCAGGCGGCGAAACGCCGCCATTGCCAGGAAGGCGCCGCCCGCCTACGCTTAGCTGCAAGTGGGCCCGTCTTCGCCGGCCCGAGGCTGCAACGGGGCGGTGCGTTAGATGATCAACGGGCAGGTTTCACACTGGTGGGAACAACTGGGCAGCCCCCAGCCGCGTCCGGCGCTGCCCGGGTACCTGTCCACCGACGTGGCCATCGTCGGCGGCGGATTCACCGGCCTGTGGAGCGCCTACTACCTGAAAAAGCTGCAGCCGCTGCTGCGCGTGGTGGTGCTTGAACAACGTCACGTCGGCTACGGGGCCTCGGGACGGAACGGAGGGTGGCTGACCAACTCCATCACCGGCGGCCGGCAACGCCACGTGGCCCGCTTTGGTCGCAGTGGCGCCGAGGCGTTCCAGCAGGCCATGAACCGCAGCGTGGATGAGGTCATCGATGTCTGCCGGGCCGAGGTGATCGACGCCGACATTCAGCGCGGCGGGGAATTCCAAGTCGCCTACACCCCGGCCCAGGAGGCCCGGCTGCGCGCGGATTTTGCGTCCGAGCGCACCTGGGCGCACACCGACGTGCAGCTGCTGCAGGCCGCAGAGGCCCGCGCCCGGATCAACGTTGCCGGAACACGGGCGGCACTGTGGCACCCGCATGCGGCGCGGATCCATCCGGCAAAGCTGGTGACCGGACTGGCCGCGGCGGTGGAACGGATCGGTGTGGAGATCTACGAAGACACCCGGGTCACCGATATCCTGCCCCACCTGCTGCACACCACCCACGGCAGCGTCGCAGCCGAACACATCGTGCGGGCCACCGAGGGGTTCACCGCCGCCCTGCCCGGGCTGCGCCGGCTGTGGCTGCCGATGAACTCCTCAATGATTGTGACCGAGCCGCTGCCGCCAGTGGTGTGGGATGAGCTGAACTGGTCCAAGGGGGAGGTGTTGGGGGACTACGCGCACGTGTACATGTACGCCCAGCGCACCGCCGATGACCGGATCGCCATCGGGGGCCGCGGGGTGCCCTACAAATATGGGTCCGGCACCGACCTTGATGGGCGCACCGCGTCATCGACCGTCGCGGCATTGAGCGGCATCCTGCACCGCTTCTTTCCCGTCACCAGTCAGGCACGCATCGAGCACGCGTGGTCCGGGGTGCTGGGCGTGCCCCGGGACTGGGCGGCAACGGTGGGCCTGGACCGGGACACCGGGCTGGCCTGGGCCGGGGGATACGTGGGTACGGGGGTGAGCGCCACCAATTTGGCCGGACGGACCCTGGCCGACTTGATCCTGGGACGCGACAGCGAGCTGGTGCACCTGCCGTGGGTGGATCGCCAGGCCCGCCGATGGGAACCCGAGCCGCTGCGCTGGCTCGCCACCACCTCACTATATGCGGCCTATCATGCCGCCGACCGGTCTGAGGCCGCCGGACGTGAACGCACCTCGCCGATTGCCCGGATCGCCGATCTCATCACCGGCAAATCTTGAGCTGTTCAATCCGCAATTCGAACATCTGAGATCCTTCCCAGTTAACGCAGAGAGCTTGTTCGCGCTATCCTCCTTAAGAACGATGGCGAACTATGAAGATCACGAGTACCGTGACCTGAAGTGATTTATTGTTCTGGGATCGGTTATTTTTAGCGACCATTGCAGTGGACGTCATGGCCTGTGTAAACCCTGGAATAAGTTATCGAACACCTGCCTAAGGAGAACTATGGAAGAGCGCGTGGCTTTGCGCCAAACTCCGTATCCAATCCCCACGCTGGTCATGATGGGCGGCGCACTTCTTGTCGCCCTGATGTCGGTGGACTGGACCGGATCCGGCCAGGAACGCCCGATCTGGGTTTTCCTGCTGCCGCCAATCTTCGGGTCCGTCGGAAGCCTGCTTGGCCTCGCTCGCCGAGACTATTCCTGGGCGACCGCTTCGGCCATCCTGGGCCTGGGGCTGCTGCCCATGCCCATCATCCTCACCCTGCTTGTTGACGGAATGTAGCGACCCTGTCAATCCAGGTCCGCCCCGCGCCGGAACTACCGGCGCGCCACGGCGTCAGCCATCTGCTGTACGGTCTGGATCAGCAGCGGACGGGGCATCGCGAAATTCATGCGGAGAAAACCCTCCAGGCCGGAACCGCACTCCGCACCGTCCACCACCGCCACCTGGGCCTGCTGCAGCATGAACTGCTGGGCATTGGGCGGCAGGCTGAGCCCGCTGGTGTTCAGCCAGGCCAGATAGGTGCCTTGCGGCGCAAGCCAGTCAATGCCCGGCAGTTGCTCGGACAGCAGTTGCCCCAGCAGATCACGGTTGCCCTGCAGGTACTGCAGCACGTCATCACGCCAGGCAGCACCATGATCATAGGCCGCCACGGTCGCCCGCATGCCCGGCAGGGAAGCGCCATGGCTGATGAAAAAACCGTACTCCTGCCAGCGCTCAAGATCTTGCGGATTTGAGAAGATCAGCTGCGCGCACTTCAGGCCGGGAATGTTGAAGGTCTTGGACGCCGCGGTCGCAGTGATCGTCTGGCGCGCCGCGGCCGAGTTAACCGAGGCGTAGGGCAGGTGATCCCGTCCGTCAAAGCTGATGGACGCGTGGATTTCATCGGAAAATACCCGTGCGTCGCGCCGGGCCACGATGGCCGAGAGCTCCTCCAGCTCGGTGCGCGAGTACATTTTCCCAATGGGGTTGTGCGGGTTGCACAGAATCACCAGGCCGCCAGCCGGGGCCAGTGCCGTGTCGATGGCGGCCAGATCCATGTGCCAGCCGTGCTCATCCCGCAACATCGGCACTTCAATCACCCGCCGCTGGCGCAGACGCGGGAACTTCAGGAACGGCATGTAGGCGGGGGTGGGCAGCACCACCGGCGCCGCGGGATCAAGGAAATAATCCAGCACGCCGCCCAGCCCGGCCAGTACGTCTCCAGTCGGCACGATGTTCTGTACGCCAGGGGCCCAACCGAAGTTCGTCGAATAGTAGTCATTGGTGGCCCGGGCCAGCTCGTGTTCCAGCCACGGGGGAGCATAACCGGTCAGTTCGGAGGAGGCATACTCCTCCAGCGCCGTGCGGATTGGCGCAGCCAGACCAAAATCCATCTCCGCCACCCAGGCGCCCATGGCGTCGGGAAAACCTGTCCACTTCAGGGACCCGCCCGATCGTAGGGACTGAACACTGCGTTGGTCCCACTGCTTCCGATGCTCCGTCATCAGTCCACCCCGTCCCTAGTTGTACACTCGGAACGCGACTTCGCCCCCGGCAGCGGGGTCGATGCCGCCCAGCACTCGATCCACCACCTGGGCCCGTGCCTGTTCCTCAATCGGGTCTTCACTCAGCCGGGTGAGGTACTCCCGGTGCTCAGACAGTGCAGCGATCGCGGCGGTGATATCGGCCTCGCCGACCGGAACATAGTGGGTGGGGCTCTCGTCGGCAAATACCGCGATCATCCGCACGCCGGTCCAGACAGGTTCCTCCAGGTCCGGAAAGATCCAGGAGTTCGCGGCATCGGAGACCGAATCCAGCACTGCCCGGCCGACCGCCTGATGGTCAGCCGAGTTGCGGTTCACTCCACCAAAGGCCCGATCGAAGTTTAGGGTGATGACGACGTCGGGACGGTAGGCCCGGATTTTCTGGGCGAATTTGCGTCGCATCTGCAGGCCGTATTCCAGGCGGCCGTCCGGCATCCCGAGGAATTCGAGGTTTTGCACCCCAACATGTCCGATGGCCCGCTGTTGTTCCGCTTCACGCAGTGGACCGGACTGTGCCGGTGCGATGCCCTCGATGCCTGCCTCGCCTGAGGTCGCCAGCACGTAGCTGACTTCCTTGCCTTGCCCGGTCCAGCGATTGACCGCCAGTGCGGTTCCGTATTCGGGGTCATCGGGGTGGGCCATCAGCACCAGGGCCCGGTTCCAGTCCTCATCAAACAGTTCTAGGCTCATGCCGCGATTCTTCCCGATAAGCGGTGACTTGCCAATACTTCAAAAAAATCGCCAGAAGCCAGAAACAGGCGCCGTCCTGCTTGGGTTCCAGGCCAAGGCCTTTGCTTTAGCGGCCCATCAGAGAGGGAGGACAGCGATTCTGGGGCACTGCATGTTAACGAGCTGCCCGTCGGGACGGAGGAATTGCGGACCGTTGGGGTAGTGTCAGCCGTGCCGAGGTTGCTGAGACTACTCCGAAGACAGCAATGAGCGCGTTTGCCGTCGCCCTGTGTGGAAGTCGTCGTTCGGTCAGTGCTCTGTCGGCTGACCAGCTATCGTTTCATGAAGTGCTCGACCCGGAGGGATCATGAAAGAAACCGACTATGACCATTTCGCCGCCGCGTATTCCACGGAAAACCAGGGTAGCCTGCTCAACGCGTACTACGAGCGACCGGCCATGCTTGAACTTGCCGGAGACGTTGAGGGGCATCAGGTACTGGATGCCGGATGCGGATCTGGCCCCCTCATGGAAGAGCTGCGCAATCGGGGCGCCAATGTTGTTGGCTTCGATGCCAGCGCAGCCATGATCGACCTCGCCCGCAGCAGGCTCGGTTCGGCGGCAGATTTGTCGGTTGCAGACCTTAGCCGGCCACTTTCCTATTCCGATGATTCATTCGACGAGGTAATGGCATCCCTGGTTCTTCATTACCTGAAAGATTGGGTGGCGCCGCTTAGGGAATTTCGTCGCGTGCTTCGGCCCGATGGGCGGTTGATCGTATCCGTCAATCACCCAATCCTTTACCCGTGGACTCGCCCGGGCCAAGACTACTTCAAGCTCACCCGGTACAGCGATGAACTCACCTTCGACGGTCAATCCGCGAAGCTCACTTACTGGCACCGCCCGCTGCACATGATGACCGACGCCTTTTCGGAAGCTGGATTTCGAATCGAGGTGCTCAGCGAGCCAGGGTATTCGCCCGAAGCTCCCGCGGAAATCATTCCGCCTCAGTTCAAAGACCGAACCGCGTTTTTGAGTTTCATCTTCTTCGTTCTACGTCCCGATGGGTAGCGAGAAAGCCGCCAGCAGCCGCCTCCGGTGCTCAACCGACGATCTCTGAAAGTTCCAGCCAGCGTTCCTCAAGTTCATCGACCTGCTCCTGCAGTTCCCGCAATTCGGCCGTGAACTTTCCCAAGGCCTCATAGTCGCTTTGATCGTGCGCGGCCATCTTCTCGTGCAGCTTGCCGATCTTCTCGTTCAGCTGGCCCACCTTGCGCTCGTTGGCGTTCATTTCCTTCTGGGCCGCACGGATCTCGGCACCCGAGGGGCCAGCGGTCTTGGGCACCTGCGCTGCCCCGGCCTCGGGCTTGGCTCCGGAGCCGGATTCCTGGGCCTCGCGCAAACGCAGGTATTCATCGACGCCGCCTGGCACGTGGCGGAAGTGCCCTTTAAGGATCGCGTACTGCTGATCCGTGACGCGCTCCAACAGGTAGCGGTCGTGGGAAACCACAATCAGGGTGCCCGGCCAGGAATCGAGCAGGTCTTCCAGGGCGGCGAGCATGTCGGTATCCACATCGTTGGTGGGCTCATCCAGGATCATCACGTTCGGTTCGTTCATGAGGATCATCAGCAGCTGCAGGCGCCGGCGCTGTCCGCCGGAGAGCTCGGCGACCTTGGTGGACAGGTGCGCCCGGGAAAAGCCCAGGCGCTCCAGCAGCTGTGCCGGGGTCAGATCCTTGCCATCGACGTTAAAAGTGGTGCTGAAGCGGGAGAGCACCTCACGAACCTTGTCCTGGCCAATTTTCTGAAGTTCCCGAAACTGCTGGTCCAGTACGGCCAGCTTCACGGTCTTGCCCCGCTTGATTCGCCCGCTGCTGGGTTCCACGGTGCCGGCAATCAGGCCCAGCAGGGTGGATTTACCCGCGCCATTGGCGCCCAGGATGCCGGTTCGTTCGCCCGGACCGATCCGCCAGGTGAACGGCTTGAGGATTTGCCGGCCGTCAAAGCTGACCGACGTGTCGATCAGGTCCACCACATCCTTGCCGAGCCGGGCGGTGGCCATCTTCTTCAGCTCGATCGGGTTGCGGACCTCTGGCACATCGGTGATCAGCTGGTTGGCCGCCTCGATGCGGAACTTTGGTTTTGAGGTGCGGGCCGGGGCGCCGCGGCGCAGCCAGGCCAGTTCCTTCTTCATCATGTTCTGGCGCTTGGATTCGGTCACCGCTGCAATCCGGTCACGCTCCACCCGCTGCAGCACATAGGCCGCATAGCCGCCCTCGAAGGGCTCGACGATCTGGTCGTGCACTTCCCACGTGGTGGTGCACACCGCATCCAGGAACCAGCGGTCGTGCGTGACCACCATCAGCCCGCCGGTGTTCTTGGCCCAGCGGTGGTTCAGGTGCTGTGCCAGCCAGGCGATGCCCTCCACGTCCAGGTGGTTGGTCGGCTCGTCGAGGATGATCACGTCCCAGTCCTCGACCAACAGCGCGGCCAGTGCCACCCGGCGACGCTGACCGCCGGAGAGCGTGGATATCTTCGCTTCCCATTCCAGGTCGGAGACCAGCCCGGCGATGATGTCGCGGATCTTGGGGTCCGAGGCCCATTCGTGTTCGGCCTGGTTGCCCACGACCGATTCGCGCACTGACAGGGCCTCGTCCAGGGTGTCGGCCTGATCCAGGACCCCCACCCGCAGCCCCGAACGCTGCGTGACCCGGCCCGAGTTGGGCTCCAGCCGTCCGGCAAGCATGCGCAGCAGCGAGGACTTGCCGTCGCCGTTGCGCCCCACCACGCCGATGCGGTCGCCGTCGGAAATGCCGATGGTTACCGAATCAAAGACGGTGTGGGTGGGATATTCCAGATGCAGGGCTTCGCCCCCGAGTAAATGTGCCACGTCTCCAGTCTACGAACCGGTACCAAATCCATGAATACCACCTCCATGACGCGATTGAGACTGTGCCGCTTGTCACAGGCTGCGGATGGGGCGAATGCCGGAATGGCCAATCTGCGCGTGTGGGCGTAAGCGGCGAAGGGGGTCTGGGAACAAGGGAACTCGGGCAGGGGAGAAGCGTGTGCTCCCCTCGTCTTAAAGACGCAGGAATCCCGTGCGGGGCACGGCGATTTGTGATTTCACTACGCGCGGTGATCATGGCAGAATAATGAACTGTGCTTGACCCGGGCAGCCGGTGCCGGAGCACGATCCGCCCTGGTGTAATGGCAACACGCCAGCCTTTGGAGCTGTGCATTCTAGGTTCGAATCCTAGGGGCGGAACTCACGGCCAGTATGGCCCTGCCCACTGCGTTCATGCGATGTTCATTCCGCGCGCTAGACTATCCCATGGGTTTCTCAATATAGGCACGAGAGCCTTGAAACGACATCGCAGGAGAACACAACTTGAGCGATCAGGTCAACGCACCAGTAGCTGTCATCGTCCTCGCCGCAGGCGCCGGTACCCGAATGAAATCGGCGAAACCCAAAATCATGCACGAGATCGCCGGTCGCTCCATGGTGGTCCATGCATTGCACGCGGCAGCGGCTCTGGAACCGAAGAACCTGGTCGCCGTGGTGCGCCACCAGCGTGATCTGGTCGCCGCGCACATCCTGGACCACTTCCCGCAGCTGACCATCGCGGATCAGGACGAGGTGCCTGGCACCGGCCGCGCCGTGCAGCAGGGACTGCAGGCCGTGGACGGATACCTGGAAGGCACTGTCGTGGTGACCTACGGGGATGTGCCGCTGCTGACCAGCGAAGTCCTCAAGGACCTGGTTGCCGTCCACGAAGCCCAGGGCAACGCGGTCACCGTGCTGACCACCGAACTGGATGACCCCACCGGCTACGGCCGAATCCTGCGCGACGCGCAGGGGGATGTCACCGCGATTCGTGAACAAAAGGATGCGACCGCCGAGGAACTGGCGGTGAAGGAAATCAATTCCGGCATCTACGCGTTCGACGCCGCCATGCTCACCAGCGCGCTGCAGGAAGTGACCACCGAGAACGCGCAGGGCGAAATGTACCTGACCGACGTGCTGGCCATCGCCCGCAACCGCGGCGGCCGGGTGGCCACCGCCCAGATTTCGGACCGCTGGCAGATCGAGGGCGCCAACGACCGCGTCCAGGTTCAGCGCCTGGGCCAGGTGCTCAACGAGCGGCTGTGCGAGCACTGGATGCGCCAGGGCGTGACCATCATCGACCCCTCCACCACCTGGATCGACACCACCGTGGTGCTCAGCCAGGACGTGACCATCAAGCCCGGCACCCAGCTGCACGGCAACACCATGATCGGCACCGGCGCGGTGATCGGCCCGGACACCACCTTGACCAACGTGGTCGTCGGCCAGAACGCCACCGTCAAGCGCACCGACGCCACCGACTCGCGCATCGGGGAAGGGGCCACCGTCGGCCCGTTCACCTACCTGCGCCCCGGCACCGAGCTCGGCTCGGACGGAAAGATCGGCGCCTTCTATGAGACGAAGAACGTCAGCATCGGGCGCGGCTCCAAACTCTCGCACCTCGGCTACGCCGGGGACGCTGAAATCGGTGAGTACACCAACATCGGGTGTGGCAACATCACCGCAAACTACGACGGCGTGAAGAAGCACTGGACCAAGATCGGTTCGCACGTGCGCACCAGCTCGAACACCGTGTTCGTGGCCCCGGTCGAAATCGGGGACGGCGCGTACACCGGTGCCGGAGCCGTCGTCCGCAAGAACGTCCCGGCCGGTGCCCTGGCACTGTCCGTGGCTCCGCAGCGCAACTCCGAAGGGTGGACCCTGGCCAAGCGCCCGGGCAGCGCCTCGGCAGACGCTGCCTTCAAGGCGGCCCTGGACACCTCGGATATCGAGTAGCCAGGCATCCCCCGGAATTTCCTCAGAAACCACCTCTACGTGATAGCGAAGCGAGCGAGAAAGCAAACCCATGAGTGAAATTAGCCATAACGTCGACAAGAAGCTGGTCTTGGCGACCGGCCGCGCCCACCCGCAGCTTGCGGAAGAAGTGGCGAAGGCACTGGACACCGAACTGCTTCCGTTGAACGCCTACGATTTCGCCAATGGTGAGATCTACGTTCGCTCGGACGAGTCGGTGCGCGGCAAGGACGTCTTTTTGATGCAGTCCTATCCGGCACCGCTGAACAACTGGCTGATGGAACAGCTGATCATGATCGACTCGATGAAGCGGGCCAGCGCCCAGCGCATCACCGTGGTCGCCCCGTTCTACCCCTACGCCCGCCAGGACAAGAAGGGCCGCGGCCGCGAGCCGATCTCGGCCCGCCTGGTGGCCGACCTGTTCAAGGCCGCCGGCGCGGACCGCATCATCTCCTGCGACCTGCACACCGCGCAGATCCAGGGCTTCTTCGACGGTCCGGTTGACCACCTCTTCGCTTTCCCGCTGCTGGCCGACTACATCCGCGACATCGTCGAGGATGACAAGATTACCGTGGTTTCCCCGGACACCGGACGCGTGCGCGTGGCAGAGCAGTGGGCCGAACGCCTGGGCGGCGCCCCGCTGGCGTTCGTGCACAAGTCCCGCGATCTGACCATGCCGAACCAGGCCGAGTCCAAGACCGTGGTCGGCCAGGTCAAGGGCCGCACAGCGGTGTTGATTGACGACATGATCGACACCGGCGGCACGATCGCCGGGGCGGTGCGCGTGCTGAAGGAAGCCGGTGCGAAGGACGTCATCATCGCCGCCACCCACGCCGTGTTCTCCGAGCCGGCCTCCCAGCGCCTGGCCGAATGCGGTGCCCGTGAGGTCGTGGTGACCAACACCCTGCCGATCCCGGAGGAAAAGCGCTTCGAGAACCTGACCGTGCTGTCCATCGCACCGCTGCTGGCCCGCGCCATCAGCGAAGTGTTCAAGGACGGTTCGGTGACCAACCTGTTCGACGGCCGCGCCTAAGCGCAGCTGAACTTCCACGACCGCTGGCCGGCCCCCGCTCCCGGGGTGCCGGCCAGCGGTCTTTGGGAAGGTGCCCGGCGGCCCGGCTCAGTTCACCGCAAAGGGGTCGGCCAGGGTTGCGGCGAGGGAAGCTTCCAGCAGTTCGCGCAGCGCCGCCTGGTCCACACCCTCAAGCCGGGTCAAATACAGGCACGCCTTGCTCGCCTTGTATTTGCCCAGTCGTTCCAGCAGCTGCGGCCACCGCTGGGCAAAGTCGCTGACCAGGTAGATGGTGTGCCGGCTCGCGCCCGGGGCAAAGGCCAGCAACGGGGCATGCCCCCCATGGCCGGTGGCGTACCGGTACTCGTACTGCCCGAAGCCGATAATGCGTCCGGCCCACACCACCGGTTCCTGCCCACTGATCTGCCCGAACAGCTCCAGCAGCTGCTCGACCTCAGCGCGGCGTGGACCGCTGGCGCGATCCAGTACCGGCCCGACGGGCAGATCCGAGGGTGACATTGCCGGTTCCTTGCCTGCCATGATCGTCCTTCCGAAAAACAGCTGATTGTTCGCCATCCTATGCGATGACGCGCACCCCTTGGACGGTGCCGGAGCGCTGGTCCACCGACTTGGCGGGCTTCCCGCCGTGTGTTTCCGGCAACAGGTTTTCATCCAGCGCGCAGGCACTGCTAGAATCATTGACTGTGCCCAGGCGAGGGGACCGGCTGTCAAAAGCCGGGACCGTTATCGACAAGGCCGGAAACGCTCGGTGAGAACCACTTCGGTGGGCTTTGTGCCGATGCTTCCCTGGTCCGCGCGAGGGCGACAACGAAGCATTGAACAACCGAAGGAGAACACCATGAGCTCTGTAAACCTCGACGCCATCGTCCGCGAAGACTTCGGCAAGGGCGCTGCCCGCCGTGCCCGCCGCGATGCCAAGATCCCTGCCGTGGTCTACGGCGCAAGCTCCCAGCCGCTGCACGTGCTGCTGCCGGCCCAGGAAACCACCTTGGCCGTCCGCGACCGCTCCGTTGAGCTGGTCCTGAACGTGGATGGCAAGGAAGTCAAGACCACCGTCAAGGAGCTGCAGATCAACGCGCTGAGCCGCAACATCGATCACATCGACCTGATGGTTGCCGCCTAACCAACGCAGCAGACCCATAGCTGATCATCATGAGTGATGAGACCTGGCTGGTAGCCGGGCTCGGGAATCCCGGGCCCGGCTACGCTGGCAATAGACACAATGTCGGGCACATGGTGCTCGACGAACTGGCCTCCCGCGTGGGCGGCAAGTTCAAATCCCATCCTTCACGCGCCCAAATCATCCAGGGCCGCATGGGAATCGGCGGGCCACGCCTCGTACTGGCCAAGCCCGGCACCTATATGAACCTATCGGGTCAACCGGTGGGCAAACTGGCGAAGTTCTTCTCCGTCAGCCCCGACCACGTGATCGTCGTGCACGACGAGGTCGACATCCCCTTCGAGCAGATCAAGCTCAAGCAGGGCGGGGGAGAGGGTGGACACAACGGCCTGCGGGATATCTCCAAGGCACTGGGCACCAAAGACTACCTGCGCGTGCGGGTTGGCGTAGGTCGTCCACCTGGCCGCATGGAGACCGCGGACTGGGTGCTGCGCGACTTTTCCAAGACCGAACGCGCCAGCCTGCCGCTGCATTTGGACCGTGCGGCCGACGCGGTGGAAAGCCTGATCACCCAGGGCCTGGAACGCACACAACTAAAATTCCACGGCTCCTAAAATACCTAGTCAACCCCGTTTGCTAAGAGTACGCGCAAGCAATCTACCAAGCAGTAATAGTCCAGTTGTGCGCCAAAAAGTATGGCTATATTCTCTCATTCGGCTTCGGTTGAGAAGCCGAATGAAGTCGCCGACAGCTGACAGGCCTCCCCCAAGTACGGCCTAACTCCCCCAAGAGTCAGTTGTCGGCGTCTTCGCGTTAACGGGCAGGGGCCGCTAACTAAGGACCGGCTTAGGTGTCAGTTCGCGGATGAGGTGGAATAATTAGCCCATGTTCGCTTTCCCTAATCATTGCGCGGGGAGAGGCCACCACCACCACCGGAGGGACACGTGCATTTGGCAAGTAGCACCACTTCGACCCTGCAGCAGCCATTGACGAGTCAGGAAGTCGCGCGGATCAAGGCAGACTTCCAGATTCTCGATCAACCGGTCTCCGGTCACGAGTTGGTCTACCTGGACTCCGGGGCCACCAGCCAAAAACCGCGCTGCGTCTACGAGGCCGAGCAGCATTTCTACGAAACCGCCAACGCGGCGGTGCACCGTGGTGCGCACAGCCTGGCTGTGGAGGCCACCGACGTCTTCGAAAACGCCCGTACGACGGTCGCCTCCTTCATTGGGGCGGCACCAAACGAGCTGGTGTGGACCTCGAATGCCACCGAGGCGTTGAACCTGCTGACCTACTCCTTCTCCAACGCCTCACTGGGCCGCGGGGGAGCGGAGGCCCGCCGCTTCGCCTTTGGCCCGGGCGACGAGATCCTGGTCACCGAACTCGAACACCACGCGAATCTGATCCCGTGGCAGGAGCTGGCCTTCCGCACCGGCGCCACGCTGCGCTACGTCCCGGTCAGTGACCAGGGGGTGCTGCGCTACGACCTGTTGGACGAGCTGGTCACCGAACGCACCAAGGTGGTCGCCTTCACCCACGTCTCGAACGTGCTGGGCACCGTGATCGACGTACCGAAGTTCGTGCAGGCCGCCCGCCGGGTCGGGGCCCTGACGGTGCTCGACGGCTGCCAATCGGTTCCACACCTGCCGGTGAACGTGAAGAACCTGGACGTGGACTTCATGGCCTTCTCCGGGCACAAGATGCTCGGCCCCACAGGCATCGGGGCCCTCTACGGCCGGGCCGAACTGCTCGACGCGATGCCCCCGTTCCTCACCGGTGGATCCATGATCACCCTGGTGGACATGGAACACGCCGAATACCTGCCCTCGCCCCAGCGCTTTGAGGCCGGAACCCAGCGGGTCTCCCAGGCCCACGGCCTGGCCACTGCGGCCAGCTACCTGGACGAAATCGGCATGCAGCGCATCGCCGAATGGGAAGAGCGCCTGGGAGGGCTGCTGCTGCAGGGCCTGGCGAACCTTGAAGGCGTGCGGGTCTTCGGTCCCACCGATGCCCCGCGCATCGGCACAGTCCCATTTGAAGTCACCGGCGTGCATCCGCACGACGTGGGCCAGTACTTGGACTCGCGGGGCATTGCGGTCCGGGTGGGTCACCATTGCGCCCAGCCGCTGCACCGGGCCCTGGGTGTCACCGCCACCACCCGCGCCAGCACCTATTTGTACAACACCGAAGAAGACATCGCCCGGCTCATCGAAGCCGTCGGCTCGGTTCGAAAGTATTTTGGAGTCTAAGTGAACGACCTCGATCAGCTCTACCAACAGGTCATCCTGGACCACGCCAAGACGCGCACCGGATCCCCGTTGCAGCAGCCCGGCCAGGGCCACCGGCACGGCGAATCCCACCAGCACAATCCCATCTGCGGGGACCAGATCAAGGTCCGTGTCGAACTGGGCGAGGACGGGGGCCTGCAGACCATCAGCTGGGAAGGGGAAGGGTGCTCGATTTCCATGGCCTCGGCCTCGGTGCTCACCGAGCTGGCCACCGGGCTGAGCCGTGATGAATTCATGGAGCGCCTGGGGCTCTTCCGTGAGATGATGCGCTCCCGCGGAATCGCCACCCCCGATGAGGAGGCCCTGGAGGACGCGGCCGCCTTTGTCGGGGTCTCCAAGTTCCCGGCACGGGTCAAATGCGCCATGCTTTCCTGGGTGGCCGCAGAGGCCGCCCTGCTGGCCGCCAACGGCCAATAGCACGCCGGCAGGCCGTAGCAACGGCGCGGTTCCCGGAGGAACACGTCAGCCCTTGGAAACCACTGGTTTCCAAGGGCTGGCGTGTTCATCAGGATAGTTGCCGTACCGGGCTCACACCCGCAGGAGGCGTGAGCAAATCAGCTGTCCTGCTGGTAGACGTCCGGGATCCCGTCCTTGTTTTCGTCCCGGGTTTCACGTTCGTGGATGACCCGGTAGCGGCGGTTACGCGGCACCAGCCACAGTGCGCCGAGGATCGCGGCGACAAACGATCCGGTAAGGATGGCCACCTTCGCGTGCTCGTAGTGCGGGGACTGCAGGCCGAAGGACAGCTCGGAGACCAGCAGCGAGACGGTGAAGCCGATGCCGGCCAGCAGCGTCACGCCCAGCAGGTCGCCCCACTTGGTGTCCTCATCCAGGGAAGCCTTGGTGAACTTGGTCAGCACCCAGGTCGAACCCATGATGCCGATCGGCTTGCCGACCACCAGGCCGATGACAATGCCCCAGAACACCGGATCCAGGAACAGTTCGCCGGCCGATTCCATGCCCACCACCGAGACGCCGGCGGAGAAGAAGGCGAACACCGGGATCGCGAACCCACTGGACAGTGGCCGGAAGCGGTGCTCGAACTCTTGGGCCAGTCCCCGTCCGCGCCCCGGGTGGCGGCGCTTGACCGGTACGCAGAAGCCCAGCACCACGCCGGCAATGGTGGCGTGGATCCCCGAACCGAAAACGAAAATCCAGGTCAGTACGCCCAACGGCAGCAACAGCAGCCAAGCCGCCCAAGCATGGTTGGCGAAGAGCTTGCCGAAGGCGTAGGCCAGGATGGTAAACGCGGCAATCGGGATCAGGGCCAGGCCCAGGTAATTCAGCTTCAGCTCGTCGGTGAAGACAAACGCGATGATCACGATCGCGATCAGGTCATCGACCACGGCCAGGGTCAGCAGGAAAATGCGCAGCGCGGTGGGCAGGGCCGAACCGATGACGGCCAGCACCGCGACTGCGAACGCAATATCGGTGGCGGTGGGAATCGCCCAGCCGCGCAGGGTTTCCTCACCGGCGGAGAAGTTGATGATCGTGTAGAACAGGGCCGGGACCAGTACGCCGCCAAACGCGGCCGTCACCGGCACAACGGCGGTCTTGAAGCGCCGCAGGTCGCCGATCACGAATTCCTTCTTCAGCTCCAACCCGGTAAGGAAGAAGAAGATGGCCAGCAAGGCATCGGCCGCCCAGTGTCCGAGGGACAGATCCAGGTTCACGCCGAAGATCTCGGGCCCGAAGTGGAAGTCGCGCAACGCGAAGTATGAATCGCTCCAGGGGGTGTTGGCCCAGATCAGGGCCAGAACCGCACCGGCGATCAGCAGCATCCCGCCGACGGTTTCCTTGCGCAGGATCTTGCCGATGCGGATGAATTCGGGATAGCTCGGGCGGGAGAACAGGCGGTGCTGTCCTGGCGAGGGTGTTTGGGGCATGAAGGGTCTCGCTTACTACTTGGATGAACATTTTCCGCCGACCAGACTTCCCGGCACACCAAAGACAACAGTATCGATTTGAGCCTCAGCTCACAAGCAAAGCCCGGCGTCCACCGACGTCGTGGTCACCGGGCTTTGGGCTGGCGGGAAGAACGGACTTACTTCGACAACCAGGCGTTGACCTGGGCTGCCTGCATGTTCAGGGCCTTGCCCAGGTACGGCTCGGCCGCCGAAGCGATCTTGCCGCCAATGAACGGAATGGAGGAGGAGACTTTTGCCTCAATGGCGAAATTGGTGCCCTCGGCGTTCGCGTCCAACGCCTCCGAGCCACTGACGCTCACCGGCACCCCGCCCACCGAGATGTCCACCGTGGCGGTGCGGCTGCCCGAGGCATCCGGGGCGCCCCACTTCTCGGTCTGGGTGACTTCCACGGAGGAGCCAACGAACTTCTTGGCCATGTCCGGCACCCGGTCGGTGGGCAACGCGCGCACGGTGATCAGGGTAAAAGCGCCAGCGGTGTCGCCCTGGACGGAGAAGTCGGTCAGGGTTCCCTTGGCCAGGGTGGTCAGGTGCTCGGCGAACTCGCGGTTCGTCAGCGTGGCGATGATGTCGGAAACCGGGTGGGGAATCTGGGTGCTAGCGTTCAGTGCCATGGATGCGTTGCCAATCCTTTGTTATTCGCTGCGGGTACCCACCGGTTAATGTTCCCGGTGAATCGATCACAATCTAGCCTACCGGCCAGCACCGGTTGGGTAGGCTAGGAGAGCATGGCGAAACACCATTTGATCTGTTGCGCGGCCCCCGGAATCCCGAAGGCCGCCCGTCGTGCTGCGCGCATGCCCGTCACCGACATGTCCGCCCCCGACATGCCCAGCGTCGAGATGCCCCACCCAGAATTGCCGCGAGAGGACCGTTGACTGTCATGACCCTGCACGGACTGCATGATTTCCTGCGCACCGAGACGTCATTCAAGAGGATCCACGAGAACGCCGCCCGACCCTATTCCACGCGCAGCACCGAGATTGAGATCGCCGCGCCCGCCGGGATGCGCGCCATCCTCAGCGCCCAAGTCAGTGACGCGCTGGTCGCCGCCGAGCACGAGGGGGTGGTGCTGGTTGTCACCGCCACCGGGCGGGAGGCCGAGGAGGTCTCCGAATCGCTGGGCGCCTACATGGACCGGGCCTCGGTCGCCGAGTTCCCCTCCTGGGAAACCCTGCCGCACGAACGGCTCTCCCCGCGCAGCGACACCGTGGGCCGGCGCCTGGAGGTGCTGCGTCGGCTGCATGACGGCGATCCGAACCTGAAGGTGATCATCGCCCCGATCCGCGCGGTCCTGCAGCCGCTGGTGCAGGGACTGGGACAGCTGCGCCCGGTGCAGCTGGTGCTGGGGGCCGAACCCGGGTTCGACCAGGTGATCAAGGACCTGGCCGCGGCGGCCTACGCCCGGGTGGACATGGTGACCCACCGCGGGGAGTTTGCGGTGCGCGGCGGCATCATCGACGTCTTCCCTCCGACCCTGGACCACCCGGTGCGCATCGACTTCTTCGGTGACGAGA
Source organism: Glutamicibacter sp. V16R2B1 (assembly GCF_005774635.1). Lineage (NCBI taxonomy): Bacteria > Bacillati > Actinomycetota > Actinomycetes > Micrococcales > Micrococcaceae > Glutamicibacter > Glutamicibacter sp. V16R2B1. Next base: position 110,182 of record NZ_VATX01000010.1, on the reverse strand, counting down.
TCGACACCATGCGCTACTTCTCGATCGCTGACCAGCGCTCCATGAGCGACCAGGCGCCGGAGCACATCACCGCCACCCCCTGCCGCGAACTGCTGATCACCCCGAAGGTGATGAGCCGGGCCGCGAAACTGGCCGATCAGTTCCCCGCAGCCACCGAAATGCTGACGAAGATCGCCGGGGGCATCGCCGTGGAGGGCATGGAGTCCCTCGCCCCGGTGCTGGTGGACAAGATGGTGCCGCTGCTCTCGCTGCTGCCGGCCTCCTCGGTGGCGCTGGTCATGGAGCCAGAACGGGTGCGCACCCGGGCTCACGACCTGAATGAGACGAACGCCGAATTTTTGGCCGCCGCCTGGGCCTCGGCCTCCGATGGGGCCAATGCGCCGCTGGATCTGTCCACCGCGGAGGCCGGGCGCCAGCTGGCCTCGGGCGACTTCGCCTCGTTGAGCGAGACGGTGGAGCACGCCGCGGCGGCCGAGGTCTCCTGGTGGGCGGTGACCTCACTGGGCGCCGATGAGGCACTGGAGCTGGGAGCCGAAACCATCCGGGTGCACGCCCGCGAACCGCGCGGCTACCAGGGGGACATCGAGGAAATGATGGCGTTCATCTCCTCCCGGATCCGCGATGAGTGGCGCCTGGTGGTCGCCACCGAGGGCCCCGGCCCGGCCGCCCGGCTCTCCCAGCTGTTCCACGAATACCGGATCCCGGCCCACCGGGTGGAGCGGATCTCCCAGGACCCCACCCCGGGGCTGATTGAGATCACCCAGGCACAGGCCGGACGCGGGTTCGTGTTCGATGAGCTGAAGTTCGGCCTGCTCACCGAGGCCGACCTGCTGGGCCGCTCCAGCGCCTACGCCCCGCGCGCCGGCAAGAAGATGACCGCCAAGCGCAAACGCAACGCGGTGGACCCGCTGTCCCTGGTCGCCGGGGACTACATCGTGCACGAGCAGCACGGCATCGGCAAGTTCGTGGAGCTGGTGGCCCGCAAGGTCGCCGGGTCCTCCAAGGACGCCAGGCGCGAATACCTGGTGGTGGAGTACGCCCCCTCCAAGCGCGGCGCCCCCGGGGACCGCTTGTTCGTGCCCATGGACCAGCTGGACACCATCACCCGCTACGTGGGCGCCGAATCACCCAGCCTGTCCAAGATGGGCGGGTCGGACTGGTCGAACACGAAGTCCAAGGCCCGCAAGGCGGTCAAGCAGATCGCCGGGGACCTGATCAAGCTGTACTCGGCGCGCATGGCCAGCCGCGGCCACGCCTTTGGGTCCGACACCCCCTGGCAGTCGGAGCTGGAGGAGGCCTTCGCCTATGTGGAGACCCCGGACCAGCTCACCGCCATCAACGAGGTGAAGGCCGATATGGAAAAGCAGGTCCCGATGGACCGGCTGATCTCCGGGGACGTGGGCTTTGGCAAGACCGAGATCGCGGTGCGCGCCGCCTTCAAGGCGGTGCAGGACTCCAAGCAGGTGGCCCTGCTGGTGCCCACCACGCTGCTGGCTTCCCAGCACTACCAGACCTTCACCGAACGCTACTCCGGATTCCCGGTGCGGGTGAAGGCGCTCTCGCGCTTCCAGACCGCCAAGGAAGCCAAGGAGGTGCTCGCCGGGCTGAAGGACGGCAGCGTGGACATCGTCATCGGCACCCACCGGCTGCTGTCCAAGAACGTGGAGTTCAAGAACCTGGGCCTGGTGATCATCGACGAGGAGCAGCGCTTCGGCGTGGAGCACAAGGAGGAGCTGAAGAAGCTGCGCACCAACGTGGATGTGCTGGCCATGAGCGCCACCCCGATCCCGCGCACCCTGGAGATGAGCCTGACCGGGATCCGGGAAACCTCCACGCTGGCCACCCCGCCGGAGGAGCGCCACCCGGTGCTCACCTATGTGGGTCCACGCACCGACAAGCAGATCTCCGCGGCGATCCGCCGCGAGCTGATGCGTGACGGTCAGGTGTTCTTCGTGCACAACCGGGTTTCCTCGATTGAGCGGGTCGCCGCCGAACTGCGCGAGCTGGTGCCCGAGGCGCGGGTTGAGGTGGCCCACGGCAAGATGAGTGAATCCCGCCTGGAACGGATCATCCAGGACTTCTGGGAACGCAAGTTTGATGTGCTGGTTTCCACCACCATCATCGAAACCGGGCTGGACATCTCCAACGCGAACACGCTGATCGTGGACCGGGCCAACAACTACGGCCTGTCCCAGCTGCACCAGCTGCGCGGGCGCGTGGGCCGGGCCCGGGAACGGGCCTACGCCTACTTCCTGTGGGACGCCGAAAAGCCGCTGGGCGAGGTGGCCCTGGAGCGGCTGAAGGCGGTCGCGGCGCACAATGAACTCGGCTCGGGCTACCAGCTGGCGATGAAGGACCTGGAACTGCGCGGGGCGGGCAACCTGCTGGGCGGGGAACAGTCCGGGCACATCGCCGGGGTGGGCTTCGACCTGTACCTGCGCCTGGTCGGGGAGGCCGTGGCCGACTACAAGGGGGAGGGGGACACCGAGCCGGCGGAAATGAAGATCGAGCTGCCGGTCAACGCCCACCTGCCCCACGACTACGTGCCCGGCGAACGGCTGCGCCTGGAGGCGTACCGCAACATCGCCTCGGCCGAGACCCCCGAGGCGCTGGCCGAGGTGGGGGAGGAGCTGGTGGACCGCTACGGCAAGATGCCGGCCCCGGTGCAGAACCTGTTGCGGGTGGCCGGGCTGCGGATCCGGGCCCGGGCAGCGGGCCTGAGCGACATCCAGCTGATCGGCAATCACGTGAAGGTCGCCCCGGCGAAGATCGAGGACCTGCCCGCCTCCCGCCAGGTGCGCCTGGAGCGGCTGTACCCGGGGGCGGCGAACAAGCCGGCGCTGAACGCGATCTTCTTCGACCGTCCGCGCACCGCCCCGGTGGGCGGACGCCCGCTGGCCGACGAGGAGATCCTGGACTGGGCCGAACAGCTGCTCTACAACCTGTTCGAAACCCAGCCGGCCCCCTCGGCCGCCGGCACCGGGGCCTGATCCCACCAGCCCGTTCCTGCCGGCCCGCGCGCCGGCCGGACCGGGCGGTAGGCCCACGCACCGGGGAACGAAAAAGGTGGATGGATCCGTGCGGATCCATCCACCTTTTTGCCGGTGCGGTGACTAACGTCGCGGCAGGTCTTAGTCGTTCTGGTGCATGGTGACTTCGGCCGAGTCGGCGCGCCCCATCAGGTGCATTGGAATGGCGAAGCCCAAAGAGACCAGGGCGAAGCACAGGATCGAGGGGATCCAGGCGTTGTCCAGCGACCAGAACGACAGGGCGTAGATGCCACCGGCGAACATGACGAAGAAGATCACAAAGCTGATGACGTTGCCAACCAGGCGACCCTCGCCGGAGTGGGAGACGTTCTTGTCGTTCGAGTACACTATTTCTCCTTGTGGAACGAAAACCTGCGGCCGGTTAGTAGCCGGTCCCGCCTTGTCCTCCCTCTAGGATAGCAACTCCTGAGCTGGACCCAAGACGGGTGGCGCCGGCGGCGATCATGGCCCGCGCGGTTTCCAGGGTGCGCACCCCGCCGGAGGCCTTGACGCCCATCTGTTCGCCCACGGTACGGCGCATCAGCTCCACGTCCTCCACGGTGGCCCCGCCGGTGGAGAAGCCGGTGGAGGTCTTCACGAAGTCGGCGCCCGCGGACTTGGCGGAGGTGCAGGCCAGCACCTTGGCCGACTCGTCCAGCAGGGCGGTTTCAATGATGACCTTCAAGATCGCCCCGCCCTCATGCACTGCCTGGGCGACCGCGAAGATGTCGTTGACCAGCGCGTCCCCATCCCCGCGCAGCGCGGCGGCCACGTCGATGACCATGTCAATTTCGTTCGCGCCGTCGGAGATCGCCTGCTTGGCCTCAAACACCTTGGTTTCGGTGGTGGTGGCCCCCAACGGGAAGCCGATGACCGAGCAGGTGAGCACGTCACTGCCGGCCAGCTCACGGGCAACGGTGGAAACCCACAGCGGGTTCACGCACACCGACTTGAAGTGGTACTGCTTGGCCTCGGTACAGATCTGCACGATCTGCTCCCGGGAGGCGTTCTGCGCCAGCAGCGTGTGGTCGATGTACCCGGCAATGTCCTGGGCGGAGAGTTCGGTCATGATCATCCTTGCCAATCGTTGGGGCTGCGGTCCAAGGACCGCAGCCGAACACTAAAAGCGAACTGTGAAATCGTGGGGTCCCTTCAGGACCTGCGGGTGGAAGCTATCTGTCGGCGAAAAATTCGGCGAGCTCGGCCTTGATGGCCACGCACTCGGCGGTAGCCTGCTCACGCAGTGCGCCCACCGGGGCTCCTGGATCCACCGACACGATGGTCTCGATGTAGCACTTGAGTTTCGGTTCGGTGCCGGAGGGACGGATGATGACCCGGGCCCGGTTGGCGGTGTGCAGCACCACCGCATCGGTGGCCGGCAGCTCCGCGCCTGCGCGGGCCAGGTCCACCACCTCGCTGACCGGTGCCCCGGCCAGGGTGCGCGGGGCGTGCGTGCGCACCCGCTGCATCAGCACGGGGATCCGCGACAGGTCGGTGAAGCGCAATGAGAGCTGGTCGGTGACGTGCACGCCGTGGGCCGCGGCCAGTTCCTCCAGGCGCCGGGCCAGGCTCGAACCGGCGGCCTTCAGCTCGCTGGCCAGTTCGGCCAGCACCAGCCCGGCCGATATCCCGTCCTTGTCCCGCACCAGTTCCGGGGCCACGCAGTAGCCCAGGGCCTCCTCGTAGCCGAAGCCCAGGTGCGGAACCCGGGAGATCCACTTGAAACCGGTTAGCGTCTGGGCATGTGGGCGTCCGGCGGCGGCCGCGATCGAGCCCAGCATCCGGGAGGAAACAATCGAGTTGGCCAGCACCGCGCCCTCGGGCAGGCGCGGTGCCAGGTAGTCGCCCAGCAGCCATCCCACCTCGTCCCCGCGCAGCATCCGCCACCCGGACTCGGTGTGCACCGCAGCGGCGCAGCGGTCCGCGTCCGGGTCGTTGGCGATCACCAGGTCCGCCTCCAGCCGCTGGGCCAGCTGCAGGGACAGGTCGATGGCCCCGGGTTCCTCAGGGTTCGGGAACGCGACGGTGGGGAACTGCGGGTCCGGTTCGGCCTGCTCCGGCACCTGGTGCACGTCGCTGAAGCCGGCCCCGGCCAGGGCCTGGGCCATGGTGTGCCCGCCCACCCCGTGCATCGCACTGACCACGATGCGCAGCTGTTCGCGGGCCGCCGGGTGTTGTGCGCCGGCCTCGGGGATCACCTTGGCAATCGCCTTCAGGTAACGGGCCTCAATGTCCCCGGGCTGCCCGGCGGCGGGCAGCACCTGCCAGCCGGAGGGGGCCAGCAGGATGTCATCGACCGGCTGGTCGTGGTCAATCAGGGCGGCAATTTCCGCGTCGATCGGGGCGACGATCTGGGCGCCGCGCCCATGCTCGTCGCTGACCCGCCCGCCAACGTAGACCTTGTAGCCGTTGTCCTGGGGTGGGTTGTGGCTGGCGGTGACCATCACCCCGGCCTCGGCGCCCAGCTCGCGTACCGTCCAGGCCAGCACGGGGGTGGGCAGCGGGGACGGCATCAGGTGCACGTCGAATCCGGCGGCGGTGAAGATCGCCGCCGAATCCAGGGCGAACTGGTGCGAATTGTGGCGGGCGTCAAAGCCCACCACCACGCTCGGGGTGTAGGCGCGCTGGGCGCGGTGGGCCAGGAAGCGGGCGATCCCGGCGGCGGTGCGGCGCACCACCACCCGGTTCATCCGCATCGGCCCGGCCCCCAGCTCGGCCCGCAGCCCGGCCGTGCCAAAGGCCAGATTGGCGCTGAAGCGCTCGGTCAAATCCTGCAGCGCATCGGCCTGGCCGGCCTGGGCGCCCTGGATTAGCGAGGCCAGCTCGGCCTGGGTCTGCGGGTCGGGGTCACTTGCCGCCCAGGCCTGGGCCCGGTCGAGCAGCTGTGCGTTGTCGGTGCTGTCGATCAACTGTGTGCCTACCTTTGCTGGGGGCGTGAAACGCCGTGACTAGAAGCGGGAGATGATCTCGGCCAACAGCTTGGAGATCCGCGGCCCGGCCGCCTGCCCGGCTTCGATGACCTCTTCGTGGCTCAGCGCCATGTCGCTGATCCCGGCGGCCAGGTTGGTCACCAGGGAAATGCCGAAGACCTCCATCCCGGCATGGCGGGCGGCAATGGCCTCCAGGGCGGTGGACATGCCCACCAGGTTCGCCCCAATCACCTTGGCGTACTGCACCTCGGCCGGGGTTTCGTAGTGTGGGCCGGTGAACTGGGCGTACACGCCCTCATCCAGGCTCGGGTCCACCTCGCGCGCGATTCGGCGCAGGCGCGAGGAATACAGGTCGGTCAGGTCCACGAACGTGGCCCCCTCCAGCGGGGAGGCGGCGGTGAGGTTGATGTGGTCCGAGATCAGCACCGGGGTGCCCGGGGCCCAGTTCGGGTTCAGCCCGCCGCAGCCGTTGGTCAACACCAGCTGGGTGCAGCCGGCGGCCGCCGCGGTGCGGATCGGGTGCACCACCGCGCGCACCCCGCGCCCCTCATAGAAGTGGGAGCGCGCCCCCAGCACCAGCACCCGCTTGCCGTCCCGGGCGAGGATCGAGGAAATGTGGCCCTTGTGCCCGGGCACCGCCGGGGCGTGGAAACCGGGAATGGTGGCCGCGTCCAGGGTGTGGGTGGTCTCGCCGATCAGTTCGGCGGCCTGGCCCCACCCGGAGCCGAGGACCACGGCCAAATCGTGCTTGGCAACGCCGGTGGCCTCGGCGATCGCCCCGGCCGCTTCGTGGGCCAGGGTGCTGGGATCAATATCGAAAGTAGTCACGGCAATACGCTACCGCCCGGTATGCGTTTTTGTCAGTTGAACCCCGCCCGCGCGGGCGCGCACCGGGCGAATGTGCACGTGCTGGCCCAATAAGAGACAATGGGGTGCGTGAGCACAGAACGCAGGAATGAAGCAACCAGACTAGTAATCATCGGCGGCGGGCCGGGCGGCTACGAGGCGGCCATCGGCGCGGCCCAACTGGGCGCCAACGTAACCATCGTGGAACGTGCCGGCATGGGCGGTTCGGCGGTGCTGACCGACGTGGTGCCCTCCAAGACCCTGATCGCCACCGCTGACGTGGTGCGCCGGGCCAAGCACTCCTCCAGCTTCGGGGTGAAGATCGAGGGGCTGGACGACGCCGAAACCGACTTCGCGGTGGTCAACCACCGGCTGCTGGACCTGGCCAAGGAGCAGTCCGCGGACATCCGCAACGGCCTGGAGCGGGCCGGGGTGCGCATCCTGATCGGGGAGGGGCGTCTGCTGGACGCCCACACCGTGGAGGTCACCGGCACCGACGGCAGCATCCAGAAGCTGGACGCCGACGCGGTGCTGCTGGCCACCGGCGCCCACCCGCGCGAACTGCCCACCGCCAAGCCCGATGGTGAGCGGATCTTCAACTGGACCCAGATCTATAACATGAATGACGTGCCCGAGCATCTGATCGTCATCGGTTCGGGCGTCACCGGCGCCGAGTTCGCCAGCGCCTACAACCTGCTGGGCGCCAAAGTCACCCTGGTGTCCTCCCGCGACCGGGTCCTGCCCGGTGAGGACGCCGACGCCGCCGGGGTGCTGGAGGACGTGTTCAAGCGCAACGGCCTGAACGTGGTCTCCCAGGCCCGTGCCGAAGCCGTCACCCGCCAGGGCGACAAGGTGCTGGTCACCCTCGCCGACGGGCGCGTGCTGGAAGGCAGCCACTGCCTGGTCGCCGTGGGCTCGATCCCGAACACCAAGGGCCTGGGCCTGGAGGAGGCTGGGGTGCAGCTGACCGATTCGGGGCACATCCGGGTCGACGGGGTTTCGCGCACCACCGCCAACAACGTGTACGCGGCCGGGGACTGCACCGGGGTGTTCAACCTGGCCTCGGTCTCGGCCATGCAGGGACGCATCGCCGTGGCCCACCTGCTGGGCGACTCGGTCAAGCCGATCAACCTGGACCTGGTCTCCTCGAACATCTTCACCTCCCCGGAAATCGCGACCGTTGGTGTCTCCCAGCGCGCCGTGGCCGAGGGCAAGTACCAGGCGAACATCGTCAAGGTTGACCTGGCCACCAACGCCCGAGCCAAGATGATGAACATGGAGGAGGGGTTCGTCAAGATCGTCTCCCGCAAGGGCTCTGGCACCGTGATCGGCGGCGTGGTGGTTGCCCCGCGCGCCAGTGAACTGATCTACTCGCTGGCCCTGGCCGTGCAGAACAACCTACACGTGGATGACGTGGCCGAGACCTTCACCGTCTACCCGTCACTGGCCGGGTCGCTGGCCGAGGCGGCCCGCCGCCTGCACCGGCACATGTAACCCTCAATTCTGTGTTCGCCCCGTGGCGGGCTGGCGTTGCCCCGGTTGGGCCGCCAGCCCGCCACGGATCGTTAACCGAAGCCCCGTGCCGCGGCGCCGGCAGTTGCCGCCGCGGCCAAGCGGGCCCGGCCCGGAGGGTAGGCTACAACCAGGCCCGGCAGGCGTCGGTTCGGAAGCAAGTTTTAGGTGGTGGAGCGCCCGTGTACCGGCTGCAGAGTCTGGATGACCCGCGGAGTGTGCGCGATGAGGTCGTGGCGCTTTATGACGCCGTGGGCTGGGGTGCCTACACTGATCAGCCGGACATACTGCTGCAGGCGCTTGCCGCGAGCCTGCACACCGTGACGGCGTGGGACCAAACGCGGTTGGTCGGCCTGGCCCGCGTGGTCGGGGACGGACAAACGATCTGCTATCTGCAAGATGTGCTGGTGCATCCGGATCACCAGCGCCGCAGTCTGGGGCGGCGTCTGGTCCTTGAGGTGCTGCGGCCTTATGCGCGGGTGCGCCAAACCGTTCTGCTCACCGACGCGGATCCGGCGCTGGCCGCCTTCTATCGCGCACTGGGGTTTCACCGGGCTGCGGAGAATCCCGGGGCGCCATTGGAGTGCTTCGTCTCGCTGCGCTAAACCGCCTCAATGCGCCGCTGAGCCTTCTGCGGCTCCGTTTCCCTGCCTGCCGCGGGCCGTGGCTCCTTTCCTACCTCTTCCCAGTGGCGGATCTAGCGGTTATTCTCTGTAGCACGTTGCTCGAATCCGGCCACGACCAGCATTTGAGAGCACCAGCGTAAACATTGTCCAAATAATGGACACAAAATCCGCTATGTGGACTTGGCGCAGTAAGCTGGATCCATACATTTTCACTTTTCGCACCTTTGAAGGAGACGCCTCCATGTCTCAGGCAAGCCAGGTAGCGGTCCCGAAACAGAACACGCGCGGACGCGTGCTCTTTGCTTCGATGATCGGCACCACCATCGAGTTCTTCGACTTCTACGCGTACGCTACCGCGTCCGTCCTGGTCTTCCCGGCCCTGTTCTTCCCGAACGCAACCACCATCAACGCGATCCTCTCCTCGTTCGCAATCTTCGGTGTGGCCTTCCTGGCCCGTCCGCTGGGCTCAATTGTCTTCGGGCACTACGGCGACAAGCTGGGACGCAAGGGCACGCTGGTCGCCTCGCTGATGACCATGGGGATTGCCACCTTCCTGATCGGCTTCCTGCCCCCGGCCCAGGGCGGCTGGGTGGTGCTGGCTCCGCTGGCGCTGGTGCTGCTGCGTTTTGCCCAAGGCCTGGCCCTGGGTGGCGAATGGTCCGGCGCAGCCCTGCTGGCCACCGAAAACGCCCCGAAGAACAAGCGCGCCGTGTACGGCACCTTCCCGCAGCTGGGCGCCCCGGTCGGCTTCATCATAGCCAACCTGATGTTCGTTGCATTGCAGACCTGGCTGAGTCCCGAGGCGTTTTTGGCCTGGGGCTGGCGCGTACCGTTCTGGTTCTCCCTGGTCATGGTCATCGTGGGCCTGTGGGTGCGTCTGAAGCTGGTTGAATCCACCTCGTTCATGAAGGTCGTGGAACAGAAGAAGGTGGTCAAGTCCCCGTTCAGCGTCACCATGAAGCGGCACTGGCGTCCGGTGCTGGCCGGAACATTCATCATGTTCGCCACCTACGTGCTGTTCTACCTGATGACCTCCTTCACGCTTACCTACGGCACCGCGGCCGCCACCCCGGAGCAGGCGCAGGCCGCCGCCGACGCCGCCGGCAAGAGCTTTGATCCGGCCTCCTTCGTGCCGGGCCTGGGCATCGCCCGCCCCGAGTTCCTGACGATGCTGATCATCGGGGTGGTCTTCTTCGGCATCTTCACCGTCGCCTCCGGCCCGCTGGCCGAGAAGTACGGCCGCCGCAAGTTCCTGATCTACGTCACCGTGGGCATCCTGGTCTTCGGTGCCGCCTGGACCCTGTTCTTCGGACCGGGCAAGGGTGCGGCCATGGCCGGGCTGATCGTGGGGTTCACCCTGATGGGCCTGACCTTCGGGCCGATGGCGGCCTACCTGCCCGAGCTCTTCCCCTCCAATGTGCGCTACACCGGTTCGGCAGTCGCCTACAACCTGTCCTCGGTGATCGGTGCCGCCCCGGCTTCGTTTGTGGCCATTGCCCTGTGGAATGCCGGGGAAGGCAGCACCGTCGGGGTGGGCGTCTACCTGGCCATTGCGGCGGTCGCGACCTTGATCGCGCTGCTGATGACCCGTGACACCCGTGACGTGGACATCGAGAACTACGTCGATTAAACACCCTCAGCGACCAGCGGACGGGAACCCTGTAGCCGGTCAGCTCAAACAGACAATGGTGCGGTGCACCCCCGACAACCTCGGGGGCTGCGCCGCACCATTGCCATGTCAACGCATCATTTCCGCCCGGGTTTTTCGCCACCAGCCGCTACCGCTAGGATCCTAGCGACAACAGCTGGGAATGAAATTCCTGAAAGCAGACCAGGTGGCGCGCCGGCCTACGTGGTCGCCGCCGGGGGTGCGGCGCTTGATAACGGAGTCAGTGATGCGCCCGCGTTTGGACTCGAGTTCCATCTGGGTGAGAGGGCGGCCAAGAGGGTGAAGACGATGGGTCTCAGGGGTGTTTGGGTATAGGCGTCGCCGCCGCCGAAGTTCAAGACGCATAGTCCGGATTGTGACCCCTGATTGCGTTCTACGCCAGATCAGGCCGCCTGAACGGCCACCGCCGGTTCGGGACGCCCGACACCGGGGCGGCACCAAAGCGGCGGCCGGGTTCGTGCCTCATGCACCAACCCGGCCGCCGCCCAAAAAGCCCGAGGTTATTCGGAGTCGTTGATCGAGGCGATCACGGCCCCGGCCGAAAGGGTCTCACCCGGGGTGACCTTCAGCCCGCTGACCACGCCGTCGCGGTGCGCGGTGATCGGCTGCTCCATCTTCATGGCCTCCAACACCACGATCAGGTCCCCGGCGGTCACCGGGTCCCCGTCGTTCACCGCAACCTTCACGATGGTTCCCTGCATCGGGGAGAGCAGCTCGGTGCTGTTCCCGGCCCCGGCGGCCCCGCCCTTGCGGGTGCCCTTGCGCTTCTTCTTGCCGTTCTTGGCCGCGGCGCCATCGGTGACGCTGCCCAGTGATGCCGGCAGGGTCACCTCCAGGCGCTTGCCCCCGACCTCCACGGTCACGCTGGTGCGTTCGTCCGCTTCCTCGCTGTCCACCACGCCGGCCGCGAACGGCTCGATCGGGGTGTTGAACTCGGTCTCGATCCAGCGGGTGTGCACCGAGAACGCGCCGGTTTCGGGCACGAACGCCGGGTCGCTCATCACCGCACGGTGGAAGGGCAGCACCGTGGCCATCCCCTCGATCTGGAACTCCTCCAGGGCGCGGCGGGCACGGGCGGCGGCAACCTCACGGGTGGAACCGGTGACAATCAGCTTGGAGATCATCGAGTCGAAGTTGCCCGAGACGCTCTCCCCGGCCTCGATGCCCGAATCCAGGCGGACACCCGGACCGGCCGGCAGGGTCATGGAGGTGATGGTGCCGGGGGTGGGGATGAAGCCGCGTCCGGCGTCTTCCCCGTTAATCCGGAACTCGAAGGAGTGCCCGCGGATCTCGGGATCGCCATAGCCCAGCTGCTCGCCACGGGCCAGGCGGAACTGCTCGCGCACCAGATCCAGGCCGGTGACTTCCTCGGAGACCGGATGCTCAACCTGCAGGCGGGTGTTCACCTCCAGGAAGGAGATCACCCCATCCTGGCCGACCAGGAATTCGCAGGTGCCGGCACCCACGTAGCCGGCCTCCTTCAGGATCGCCTTGGAGGAATCGTACAGGCGCTGGACCTGCTCCTCGCTCAAGAACGGGGCCGGGGCCTCCTCAACCAGCTTCTGGTTGCGCCGCTGCAGCGAGCAGTCGCGGGTGGAGACGACCACCACGTTGCCCTCGGCGTCGGCCAGGCACTGGGTCTCCACGTGGCGTGGGGCGTCCAGGAAACGTTCGATGAAGCATTCGCCGCGGCCAAACGCGGCGGTCGCCTCACGCACCGCCGAGTCGTAGAGCTCGCCGATGCTTTCGCGCTCACGCACCACCTTGATGCCGCGCCCGCCGCCACCGTAGGCGGCCTTGATGGCCAGCGGCAGCCCGAACTCATCGGCGAAGGCATAGACCTCCTCGGCCGAGGCGACCGGGTCCTTGGTGCCCGGCACCAGCGGGGCGCCCACCTTCTCGGCGATGTGGCGGGCCTGCACCTTGTCACCCAGCTGTTCGATGGCAGCAGGGGGAGGCCCGATCCAGGTCAGCCCGGCGTCGATGACGGCCTGGGCGAACTCGGCGTTCTCGGCCAGGAACCCGTAGCCCGGGTGCACGGCATCCGCTCCGGAGCGCTCGGCCACATCCAGGATCTTCTCGATGCGAAGGTAGGAGTCGCCGGCCGTGGTCCCGCCCAGCGCGTAGGCTTCGTCGGCCAGTCGGACATGCAGGGCGTCGCGGTCCGAATCGGCGTACACGGCAACCGATTCGATGCCCTCGTCACGGGCGGCACGGATGATGCGCACCGCAATCTCGCCACGGTTGGCGATCAACACCTTCGTCAATGGGTTCATTGGTGGGCCTTGTCTTCAAGATTTCTAAAGTCTTCCTAGGGGAGCCTATCGGTTTTGTGGGAACTACATGTAATAACCCGCCTATCCCGGGGTGAACCTCCGAAATTTTTGGAGGGTTCCTACAAAGCCGGTTCAGTGAGGACGGTTTCTAGGAGTCAGCGAAGAATGGTTGCGGCATGAAAATGGGCGTGCCTAGCGTGGCCAGACCAGCGGCACCGGCGGCGCAGCACACCGCCACGGTTGGGCCGCGGTCCCGGGCGGGGCAGCCCGGGGGACACTGGCATGGAAGGAACGGCAATGGCTGAACGGGTGAGCGCTGAGCAGGGACACGAGGATTTGGGGAAGGTTGACCGGATCGCCAAAATCTGGGGCACCCGCACCCCGTACGGGCGCGAGGAGCGGTGGCCGGTGCGGGTGGACCAGGTGCTGGCCGAGGGGGTGGAGGAATCCGAGGTTGAGCGCTGGGTGCAGTCCGCGTGCGTGCTGTGCAGCAACGGCTGCGGAATCGACATCGCGGTCAAGGACGGGACCATGGTCGGGGTGCGCGGGCGCGCTGCGGACCGGGTCAACCACGGCCGGCTTGGACCCAAGGGGCTGTTCGCCAGCTGGCAGGCCATGAACAGTCCCGACCGGCTCACCACCCCCATGATCCGCCAGGACGGGGAACTGGTTCCCTGCGACTGGGACACCGCCATGGAGCGCATCGTGCAGCGCAGCCGCCACCTGCTGCAGACCAAGGGGCCGCTCAGCCACGGGTTCTACACCAGCGGGCAGCTGTTCCTGGAGGAGTACTATGCCCAGGCGATCGTGGGCAAGGCCGGGATCGGCACCCCACACATGGACGGCAATACCCGGCTGTGCACCGCCACCGCCGCCACCGCCTTGAAGGAATCCTTCGGCTCCGACGGGCAGCCCGGAAGCTATCGGGACATTGACGCATGCGATGCGATGTTCCTGTTCGGCCACAACATGGCCGAAACCCAGACCGTGCTCTGGGCCCGGGTGCTGGACCGGCTGGCCGGGCCGGACAAACCCCGGCTGGTGTGCGTGGATCCCCGGGACACCGACGTCGCCCGGCACGCCGAGGTGCACCTGGCGCTGAAGCCGGGGACCAACCTGGCCCTGATGCACGGGCTGGTGCGCGAACTGTTCGTTAACGGCTGGATCGACGAGGACTACATCCGCCGGCACACCATGAACGTGGAGGAACTGCGCTCCACCGTCGAACCGTGGACCCCACAGGAGGTGGCCCGCACCTGCGGGGTCGACGCCCAGGACGTGCGCCGCGCCGCGGAGATCTTTGGCACCAGTGAACGGGTGCTCTCCACCGTGCTGCAGGGCTTCTACCAGTCCTCCCAGGCCACCGCCTCCTCCTGTGCCGTGAACAACCTGCACCTGCTGCGCGGGCTGATTGGCAAACCCGGCAGCGGGATCCTGCAGATGAACGGTCAGCCCACCGCCCAGAACAATCGCGAATGCGGTGCCGACGGGGACCTGTCCGGCTTCCGAAACTGGGAAAACCCGCAGCACGTGCAGGAGTTGGCCCAACTGTGGAACGTGGATCCGGCCACGATCCCGCACTGGGCGCCGCCCACCCACGCCATGCAGATCTTCCGCTACGTGGAGCAGGGCTCTATCCAGTTCTTGTGGGTTTCGGCCACCAACCCGGCCGTGTCACTGCCCGAACTGCCCCGCATCCGCGACATCCTGGCCAGTCGGGGCCTGTTCCTGGTGGTGCAGGACTTGTACCTGACCGAAACCGCGCAGTACGCCGACGTGGTGCTGCCGGCGGCCGGATGGGGTGAGAAAACCGGGACCTTCACCAACGTGGACCGCACGGTGCACCTCTCGCAGAAGGCGGTGGACCCGCCCGGCCAGGCCCGCAGCGACCTGGAGACGTTCATCGACTATTCGCGGCGGATGGGCTTCACCCAACTGGACGGCAGCCCGCTGTTGGACTGGCAGGGGCCCGAGGAGGCGTTCGAAGCCTGGAAGCTGTGCACCCGCGGGCGGCCATGCGACTACAGTGCGTTGAGCTACCAGGCGCTGCGCGGGGGCAGCGGGGTGCCCTGGCCGTGCACCGAACAGCAGCCCGGGGGCACCGAACGGCTGTACACGGATGGGGTGTTCAACACCGACCCGGATTACTGCGAAACCTACGGGCACGACCTGCTTACCGGCGGCACCGTCGGGCCGCAGGCCTACAAGGCGATGAACCCGGCAGGGCGGGCCATCTTCAAGACCGCGCCGTACCATCCCACCCATGAAACCCCGGACACCGGCTACCCGTTCCGCTACACCACCGGGCGCACCGCCTACCACTTCCACACCCGCACCAAGACCGGGCGCAGCCCCCAGCTGAACGCCGCCGCCCCGCAGGCCTGGGTGGAGATCTCCGCGGTGGACGCCGCCACCGGGGGCCTGAACGAGGGCGACATCGTCAGCGTGGAATCCCGCCGCGGACATATCACCGCGGCCCTGCGCATCAGCGATGTGCGCGAGGGGACCATCTTCGCGCCCTTCCACTACGGCTACTGGGATGAGGGCGGCACCCCGGCCACCGAACACCGGGCCGCGAACGAGCTGACCCTGACCGAATGGGACCCGGTCTCCAAGCAGCCGGTACTGAAAAACGCGGCCGTGCGCCTGCGCAAGGTGGCCGACGCAGAGGGCCCCGCCCCGGCCCCCACCACGACCGCCTCCCACCCAACCACGCACCCCCACCACGCCGCGCGCTCCCGCCGGGTGGTGCCCACCACCGGTGGGCCGGCCGCGCTGGCCAGTGAAGAATTCCCTCCGGCAGCACCGTCGGATGACCCTGCGAGCAAGGAGCAGCCATGAACCTGTCCACCTACCTGAGTCTGCTGGAAAAATCCGAAAGCACCCTGGCCGAGTCCTTCCGCCAGGTCGCCGAAGGGCACGGCCACGAACCGGATGTGCACTTCATCTGCCAGACCCTGGCCAAGCAATGCGATGAGCACCAGCGCGCCCTGCAGCCGATCGTGCAGCGCTACGGGCAGGGCGACGTCGACGACGAACCCGAACGCCTGCACGCCGACGGGCTGAGCGAAACCCGCAAGGGGCCGCTGGGGCTGCTGCGCGATCTGCAGGACCTCTACCTGCTGGCCTCCCTGGTGGACATCACCTGGACCATGGTGAAGCAGGCCGGTCAGGGGCTGCGCGATGAGGAACTGCTCGACGTGGTACGCGCCTGCGAGGAAGAAACCGAAAAACAGCTGAAGTGGCTGAGCACCCGGATGAAGCAGGCCGCCCCGCAGGCGCTGCTGGTCGCCGAGTAAAGCCGCGCGGCCGAGAGAAGGGGACCCATGCCCAAGCAAGCGATGCACGCCCGACTGGCCGAGTCCAAAGGCCGGCTGGGCAGCAGCCTCTACGCGGCCATCCTCTGCCTGCTGGTGCTGGCCGCCAGCGGCGGGATCGGCCTGGCCCTGAAATCACCCTGGCTCTTTCCCAGCCTGGGACCCACGGTGATGCTGTTCTTCGAATCCCCGCAACTGAAATCCGCGCGCCCCGCCAACGCGCTGATCGGGCACCTGGTGGGCCTGGCCGCCGGGGCGGCCTGCCTCTACGGCTTCGGCCTGCAACATCAGGCCGCCACCCCGGTCGGGGGACTGAGCCCCACCCATGTGGCGGCCGGGGCGCTATCGGTCGCGCTGACCACGCTGGTGCTGACCTGGACGAACAAACCACACCCGCCAGCCGGGGCCACCACATTGATCATCAGCCTGGGGATTTTGAGCACCCCGGCCGAACTGCTGTCCATGCTCGGGGCGATCATCTTCATTACCATCCTTGGCTGGGGCCTGAATCTGCTGCTGGGCACCAAGCCTGCGACCGGCAAGTAGCCGGGGTGCCCCAGCTACCTCTCGGCTTGGTGGGCCCGGGGTGGGGAGGCGGTTTTTATCCAGGCCGCCACCCAGCAGGCCTGCACGGCGGCGTCAAGCAGGTAGATCCGGCTGATGCGCCCGCTGCCGCCGTAGCGAAGATCAACGCCGCCGAAGGACAGGGCAGCGCCGATGCCAATCCTGCGCGCCGTGGTCAAGCCTTGGCTCGTGGCGCGCGTGCGCAGCTGCTGGTAGGCCAGCGTAACCGCGAGCCCGCTGACGCACCTGACCAACCAGTCATCGACCTTGGGGCCCAGCACCGCTTCAAAACTCCGGTAGTGCAGCAGCGGCCACACCCCGGTCACCAGCAAGTACAGGCCCTGGGCCCTGGCCAGGGCCCTGCCCGTCCGCGCTGCCGGGCCCGGTGGGGCCGACACCTCGAACCCGGTCTCGTTGCACACCATCCTCTGCTCCCATGTCTCACGCCGTGCCAAAGACCGACACCGTCGAAAGTTCCCTGAGCATAGGCAGCCTTCCTTCCGCAGGCAACACCGAATCGGTGATTCCCAGCAGACCGGCACCCGCGGGGTGCGGCTGAAACGTTCTTTAGTATCGTGAAGGAATGGCTCGATTACTGGACCGGCTGCACGGCGCACTGACCCGGCACGTACCGCTCCAGCTCCCTGCCTGCCTGCATCGGATCCGTGAGCGGGGCGTGGGGCAACTGCGCCGGGGCCAGGGTTGGCTGCTGGACTACCTGTACGCCGGTTACTGGCAGGCCCGCGCTTTCCTGCGCCCGGTGGCCGAGCAGGAGCTGCTCAGTTACTCTGATGCCCAGGCCGCGCCCGTGCTGCTGATCCCGGGCATCTGGGAGACCTGGCAATTCCTGCTCCCGGTCGCCCGGCACCTGCACCAGGCCGGCCATCCGGTGCATGCGGTCAGCGGGATCGGGTACAACCGGGGCACCGTGCCGCAAATGTCCCGCCTGGTTTCGGACTACCTGGCCGAACATGACCTGAACGGGGTGGTCATCGTGGCGCACAGCAAGGGCGGGCTGATCGGCAAGCATGCCATGAGCGCCTCCCCGCACCCCGAGCGGATTGCCAAGATGGTGGCGATCAGCACCCCATTCTCCGGCTCGGTGTACGCCCGCTTCGCACCGATCCGTTCCCTGCGCGCCTTTTCGCCGCGCAACGCCGGACTGCTGCAGCTGGCCGCGAACCTGGCGGTGAATTCGCGGATCACCTCCATCTACAGCTCCTTTGATCCGCACATTCCCGGCGGCAGCCAGCTTCAGGGGGCCCAGAACATCAAGTTGGAGACCATGGGGCATTTCCGGCTGCTCAACGACCCGCGCTTGCTGGAAGCCGTGCGTGAACAGGTGGCCGCCCCGGTGCCGGAGGAAACCTACCTGGGGGTGGAACGGCCCGAGCAGCCGGAATAGGCCCAACACACAATGCCCCGAACGGATCACGCCGTTCGGGGCATTTCATGCTTGAGGGTTCTCAGCGGCCGGCTAGGCCCAGAGTTCGGTGATCGCCACGCCATGCTCGGCCAGCAGCCGGCGCAGCATGCTCACATCAAGGCCAACCACGCTTTGATAGTTGCCCTCGATGGATTCGATGAACGCGGAGGCCAGCCCGTCGATGGTGAACGCACCGGCGCACGGCAACGGTTCGCCGCTGGCCACATACGCCTCGATCTCCGCGTCGCCGACCTGGGCGAAGTGCACCACGGTTGCCGAGCCCAGCCCCACGGACCGGCCCCCGCCGGCGGCAATGAGCCAGTGTCCCGAATGCAGCACCCCGGCGGAGCCGCGCAACTGCTGCCAGCGCTGGCGGGCCACGTCCGCGGTGTGCGGTTTGCCGTAGGCGACCCCGTCGATCTCGAACACCGAATCACAGCCCAGCACCAAGGTGCCCGCCGGGGCCTGGGCCGCAACGTCCTCGGCCTTGGCCTTGGCCAGCAGCAGCGCGGTGGCGGCCGCGTCCTGCGGACCGTGCTGCGCCTCTGCGGCGGCCAGCACGGCGTCCTCGTCCACGGAGGACACCTGGGTGTCAAAGCGGATGCCCGCATCGGTGAGCACCCGGCGCCGGCCGGGGGAGGCCGAGGCCAGCAGCAGGCGCGGGGCCTGCGCGGGGTCCTGGTTCAGGGTCTGTTCGCTCATGCGTTCACGCTTTCGGTGTGGCTTGCCCGGTCGTGGTGGTGTTCGTCGCGTTCCTCCAGCAGGGCGGTGAGCCCCTCGCCCTCGACGTCCACGTTCGGCAGGATCCTATCCAGCCACTTGGGAAGGTACCACGCCTTGTCGCCCAGCAGGTGCATCACGGCCGGGATCAGGGTCATGCGCACCACGAACGCGTCGAACAGCACGCCGAAGGCCAGCGCGAAGCCCAGCGGGCGAATCATCGCCAGGTGGGAGAAGATGAACCCGGCGAACACCGAGATCATGATCAGCGCCGCGGCGGTGACCACCGGGGCGGTCATGGAGAAGCCCGAACGCACCGCGTCACGGGCCGATTCGCCGTGCACGAACCGTTCACGCATCGCCGAGACCAGGAACACCTGGTAGTCCATGGCCAGGCCGAACAGGATGCCGGTGAGCAGGATCGGCAGGAAGCTGAGCAGCGGGCCCGGGACGTTGACCCCGAACACCCCCGAGAGCCAGCCGAACTGGTAGACCGCGGTGCTGGCGCCGAACGCGGCGGCCAGCGAGAGCAGGAAGCCGCCGGTGGCCAGCAGCGGCACCACCAGGGAACGGAAGACCAGCAGCAGCAGGATCAGCGACAGGCCCACCACGATGCTCAGGTACGGGGCCAGCGCGTTGGTGACCACCTCGGAAACGTCGATCTGCGCGGCCACCTGACCGGTCACGGCCATGTCGGTGATGCCGGTGGCGGACTGGATCCGCTCGGCGTCATCCCGCAGTTCGTGCACCAGGTTCTCGGTGGCTTCCGAGGCCGGCCCGTCGGCCGGAATCACCTGGATCGCCACCAGCGAGCGGTCATCGGTCATGGTGGCCGGGATCGCGGCGATCACCGCATCATGGGTGCGCAGCTGATCGGCCACATCCAGGGCCAGCGAATCGGCCTGGCGCTGGTTCAGGTCCCCGGGCAGGTCGGCCAGCACCAGCAGCGGCCCGTTGTACCCGGCGCCGAACTTGTCACTGGTCTGCTGGTAGGCCTGGAACGCCATCGAATCGGCGGCCTCGGCCGAGCCATCGGGCAGGGCGGTGCGCATCTGGGTGGCCGGCAGGGCGATGGTGCCCAGCACCGCAACCACCACCAGGCTCACCGGGATCGCGGCCTTGGTCAGCAGCTGTACCCAGCGCGCCGACTTCGGCTCGGAAACCACCCCGGAGGCGGCCCGTTCACGGGCCCGCTTCGAGACGATATTGTCGCCCACCAGGGACAGCAGCGCCGGCAGCAGGGTGATTGCCAGCAGCACCGCCATCAGCACGGTGAACGCGGCCGACAGGCCCAGCACGCTCAGGAAAGGCAGGCCCGGCACGGTCAACGCGGCCAGGGCGATGATCACGGTCAGCCCGGCGAAGACCACCGCGTTGCCGCTGGTGCCCACCGCCCGGGCGATCGACTCACCGACCTGCATGCCGCCCAGCACCTGGGTGCGGTGCCGGTGGATGATGAACAGCGCGTAGTCGATTCCCACGGCCAGGCCCAGCATCAGCGCCAGGGCCGGGGTAATGGAGGCCATGTCCACCAATGAGGAGAACGCCAGGGTGGTGCCCACACCGGCGCCGACGCCCAGCAGCGCCAGCAGCAGCGGCAGCCCGGCGGCGATCAGCGTACCTAGCATCACGATCAGCACGATCGCGGCCACCACCAGGCCCACCACCTCGGCGGCCCCGAACACCTCGGAGATGTCCTGCAGGATTTCCTTGGAGAACAGCACCTCCACGCCGGCGGCCTGCGGTCCGGTGGCGATCGCGGTGATCGCCTCACGGTCGGCCGGGGTCAGCGCATCGGTCTGCCCGCGGAAGGACACCTGGGCCACGGCGGTGGAACCGTCCTCGGAGATGAAGCGCATGTCCGAGGAGGCGCCCACCTGGCGGGCGGCGAAGTCCAGTTCGGCCCGTCCACGCTCCAGTTCACGCTCGGCCTGCGGCAGCTTCGCCTCGGCCTCCTCCAGCTCCCTGGTCTTCTGCTTGACGGTGGCTTCGCCGTCCTTCAGCTGCTTCTCGGCGGCGGCCAGTTCGGCCTTGCCGGCCTCGAACTTGGCCTTCTGCTTGTCGAACTCGGCCTGCCCGGCGTTCAGCTCCGCCCGCCCGGCATTGATTTCCTGCCATCCGGCGGCCAGCTTGGCGCGGTTGGCATCCAGTTCCCTCTTGCCGGCGTCCAGCTGCTTCTTGGCCTGGGCCAGCTTGGGGCCGGCCGCCTCCAGCTCGCCGCGCTTGGATTCCAGCTGCTGGCGTCCGGCGTTCAGCTGCTGCTTGCCCGAATCCAACTGGGCGCGGGCCTGGTCAAGCTGCTTCAGCCCGGCCTGGGCCTGGGCGATCTGCTCCAGGGAAGCCTGGGATTTCTCTTGCCCGGATGCAGCTGCCGAGCGTTGTTTTTTCAGCTCTTCGATGCTCGCCTGAGTGGTGGCGATGCCTTCCTTCAGTTCGTCGAGTCCCTCGGTAGCACCGTTCTTCTCAGCTTCGGCCAATTGGCTGTTGAGTTTCTTCAACTCTGCCTCGGCTTGGCTTATCCCCGCATCAAGGGTCTTGATCCCATCCTCGGCCTGCTGCAGCCCCTGCTGGGCCTGCTTCTTGCCGGCGGCAAGTTCCTTTTCCCGTTCGGCGCGGGACTTGCCGTCCAGGATCTTGTTCAGGTTCGCCCGGTACTGCTTTTCCCCGGCGGCCAATTCCTTGGCCGACGCATCGAGCTTCTGTTCCCCGGCGGCAAACTGCTTTTGCCCGGCCGCGTACTGTGCGTACCCGGACTGGTACTCGGCCATCCCAGCCTTCCACTGGCGTTCGCCGGCATCAAACTGGGCCTGCCCCTTGCGCAGTTCGGCTTCCCCCGAGCGCAGCTCTGCCCAGCCCTGGGCGAGCTTCGCCTCGGCGGCGTTGATCTGCGGTTCGCCCTGCTTGATTTCCTTCTGCCCGTCGAACAGCTGGGCCCAGCCCTCGGTCAGCTCATCGCGCGCGTCCTCCAACTGCTGCTTGCCGTCGGCGATCTGCTGTTTGCCGTCCTCGAGCTCCTTCTGCCCGTCGTCCAGCTTCTTTTGCGCCTTGGCCAGTTCCGGCTCGGCCTCATCAAGCTGTTCCTGCAGCTCGAACGGGCGGGCCACGTTCACAACCTCACGGTGGTGCTCCAGCTGATCCAGCGCCGACTCGATGGCCTGGGACTGCTGCTCGTTGAGCGGACGGTTGCTGGATTCGCGGAAGACAATCGCCCCGGAGCCGCCAGCCAGGTCCGGAAGTTCACGTTCCATCCGGTCCAGCGTGCGCTGGGTCTCGGTGCCCGGCAGGGAGAAGGTGTTGGACAGCTGGCCCATGAACAAGGTCGCGCTGGTGCCGATGGCGATGAAGACGGCCAACCAGATGGAGATCATCCGGAAACGGTGCCGGTGGGCCCAGGAGGCCAGGCGGTAAAGGAAGGAAGCCATGGGGGTTAAAGGTCCTTGTCCGTGGAATCGGAGGTGGTCAAAAGCGCCGGGAAGCCGTCACGCAGCTGCTCCAGGGCGTGGGTGAGCAGCGAATGCAGTTCCTGGATCTGCTGCGGGGAAATGTCCAGGGGGGCGTTGGCCTCGGTACCGGTGGTGATCGCCAGCTGGCGGGTCCATTCCTCGAAGGCGGCCTGCCCGGCCCCCAGCACGACGTGGGAGAAGATCCGCACCTCGAACGGGTCGGCCTCCGGGTACTTGCGCTCAATGGTGGTGATGATGTCCCGCGAGGAGTTCTGCCACTGGTTCGGCTGGCTGCCGCCGGACTGGTGCGAGCAGTCCTCGGCGTAGATCCCCAGGTAGGCCACCGGCTCCAGCAGCTGCGGCACCCCGGCGCCCTGCAGGGCCCGGATGACGGCGGTGATCAGCGGCAGTTCCTGGGTGGATTCGGCCAGCACCTCCACCACGCGGTCCAGCAGCCGCTGCAGCGGTTCGGCCAGCACGGCGTCCACGGTGGGGAAGTAGTTGAACAGGGTGCGCCGGGAGATGCCGGCGGCCTCGGCGATGGCGGTGGCGGTCATGGCCTCGCGGCCCTGGTTGCGCAGCAGCGTCAACGCGGCGTCAACAATGGCCTGCCGGGTTGCCTGCTTGTTCATTTCACGGCGGGTGCCGCTGGAGTCAGTTGTCACGAGTTTTACACTACGTGCAATTTTGCACTCGGTGCAAACCCTTTTTCGTGTGTTCGGTCACAGCCGGAACCGGTCTGGTGCTGCAGGGCCTGTCAACACGAAAGCGGGGCCGAATCCGTGATGGATTCGGCCCCGCTCTCTAATGGCTGGCCCGTAGCCGGACCGGCCCGGGATGAGCCCGGTTAGTGCACCGGCTGCGCCTGCGGCTCCGGCTGGGAGGTGGCGGCGTGCTCATCGGCGAACGGATTACCCGCCCGCGGCGCGTCGTACAGGTCCTTATCCAAGATGCCCTCGCGCTTGGCCACGATCGTGGGCACCAGCGCCTGGCCGGCCACGTTCACCGCGGTGCGGCCCATGTCGATGATCGGGTCCACGGCCATCAGCAGGCCCACGCCGGCCAGCGGCAGGCCCAGGGTGGACAGGGTCAGGGTCAGCATCACGATCGCGCCGGTGGTGCCGGCGGTCGCGGCCGAACCGAGCACCGAGACCAGGGCGATCAGCAGGTAGTCGGTCAGCCCCAGGTCAATGTGGAAGAACTGGGCGACGAAGATCGCCGAAACCGCCGGGTAGATGGCCGCGCAGCCATCCATCTTGGTGGTCGCGCCCAGCGGCACCGCGAAGGAGGCGTAGCCGGAGGGCACACCCAGGTTGCGTTCGGTCACCCGCTGGGTCAGCGGCAGGGTGCCGATCGAGGAACGGGAAACAAAGCCCAGCTGCACCGCCGGCCACACCCCGGAGAAGTACTGCTTGATGCCCAGCCCGTGCAGGCGCACCAGCACCGGGTAGAGCGCGAACAGCACCAGCGCCAGGCCCACGTAGACCGCCAGGGTGAACTTGCCCAGCGCACCAATGGTGTCCCAGCCGTAGACGGCCACGGCGTTGCCGATCAGGCCAATGGTGCCGATCGGGGCGATGCGGATGATCCACCACAACACCTTTTGGATGATGGCCAGGAAGGAGGCGGAGAAGTCCAGGAACGGCTTGGCGGCCTCGCCCACCTTCAGTGCGGCCACGCCCACGGCGATGGCGATCACCAGGATCTGCAGCACGTTGAAGCTCAGCGACGTGCTGGCCGCCCCGTCCTCAATGCTGGTGTTGGCTCCCAGCCCCAGGAAGTTGGCCGGGATCAGCCCGGTGAGGAAGCCCAGCCAGCTGCCGGTCTTGCCGTCGTAGTTCTCCGGCATGTCCTGGCCGGTATTGGCGCCGGGCTGGAACACCAGCCCCAGGGTGATGCCGATCAGCACCGAGATCAGTGCGGTGATCCCGAACCACAGCAGGGTCTGCCAGGCCAGACGGGCGGCATTGGTGACCTTGGCGAGATTCGCGATCGAGGCGACCACGGCGAAGAAGATCAGCGGCACCACTGCGGCACGCAGCAGGGAGACGTAGCTGGAGCCGACGATCTGCAGGGCCTGGCCCAGTGCGGTGGGCTCCTCGGCGGTGCTGCCGGTGTACTTGGCAACCAGGCCGAGGATGAGCCCGAGGATCAGGGCCGCGATGATCTGCGGCCCGAAGCCGGTCACCCAGCCGGGAAGTCTTTTGGTGTTCAGTGAAGTAGCCATGATCCACCACCGTAGGGGGCGTAACGTACCAGCAAAGAACCAATATTTCTTATTATTACGAAAGCCGAATTTTTGCTGATTGTGTCACGCCCGCCTGTGCCGCGCTTCACCGAAAGGCACGGAATAAAGCGTTAACCACGCAATGGTTCGTCATACTCGCCCGGTACGTTGCCAGACGGGCCTGCGCCAGCCAATCCGTGCGGGGACGCGTGCTACTCGACCCAGGCCGCGGCTCGTACCGGGGCCCCGTCGCAGGATTCCAGGTTCAGGGGAAAGAATCCGATGCGGCAGGAATCGGGCAACCCGGTGGCGCCGCGCAGGTTCTCCACGATTAGCCGGTCGCTGCCCAGCACCAGCTCGTGCACCGGAAACCCGGTGGCGTGTTCTTCCTGCCGGGTGTGGTCCGGGTTCAGCGTGTCCACCGCCAGCACCCGCATCCCGCGCTCGATCAGCAATTGCACAAGCGCCGGCTCCAGCACCGGATGCTCCAGGTAGGAGTCGGTGCCGTAATGCCGGTCCCATCCCGTGGCGATCACCACGATCGGCGGAACCGATTCGGGAATCTGCCCGCCAAGACGCTCCCGGCCAAGAACCTCCCGCGGCCGGGCCTGGCCCACCTGGATCACCACCGCTTGCGCGCACAGCTCATCCAAGTCGATCTGCGAGGTGCTGCGCCCCGTGGCGATCACGTGGCTTGGCGCATCCAGGTGGGTTCCGCTGTGCGAACCGCAGTGAACCGCGGTGACGGCCACACCATCAGTCGCCTGCTGCAGCGCCGGCTGCAGTGAGACCTGGGGATCCTGCGGGTAGACCTGCATGCCGCTGCTGATCGGGTGCGTCAGGTCAAGGATTGGCATGCGAACTCCTTTCCGTTGAATTGGCTCTCGAACCGGTCAGCGGCGCTTCTGCTCCCGGCGCGCCCTGCTCCAGCAACCCTAGTGAACGATCAGGGGAGTGGGAAGGAGAGGCAGGCCAAACTACGATGGGGAAAACAGGTTGAGGAAAGGGCAGAACCGTGAAGATCTACATCACCAGCGTCTTTGTTGATGACCAAAGCAGGGCCCGCGATTTTTACACCCGCGTCCTGGGCTTCAAGATCAAGCACGACATCCCGATGGGCACCGACAGCTGGATCACGCTGACCGCACCCGGGGAGCTGGATGGACCGGAGCTGCTGCTTGAACCCTCCAGCCACCCGGCGGTGCTGCCCTTCAAGCAGGCCCTGGTGGCTGACGGAATACCCTTCACCTCATTCGCCGTCCAGGACGTGCAGGCCGAATACCGGCGGCTGCGGGGGTTGGGCGTGGAATTCACCCAGGAACCCACCGACATGGGGCCGGTGACCACCGCCGTCTTCGATGACACCTGCGGCAATCTGATCCAGCTGAGCAGCTACGCGGGCTAAGCGCCGCGGTGAGCGATCCCAAGCCCGCCGCTGCGGGGCAGACCGGCTCCTGGCATGTGCCCGCTCCCACCGACGGGGATCGGGTCTGGTCCCGGCTCGCCGCGTATGTGCGCTCCGGGGATTTCTTGCTGCACGGCTCCAGAACACCGGGCCTGCATCAGCTGACCCCCAGGACACCCATTGACCACAGCCCCGACAGGTTTTCCAAAACCACCGCGGTGTTCGCCACCGAGGACCCCACCTGGGCCATTGCCTACGCGGTGCGCTCGGCCAACACCCCGGGGTTTCTCAACGCCTGCTTTTATCCGGGCAGCACACCCGGACGGGAGGCCGAGCGCCGGATCTTCCTCTCCTTTGCGCACCCGGAGAACGGGCAGCCGCCAATGGACGCCGGGGTCGTGTACGTGCTCCCGGCCCAGGGCTTTAGCCGGATGCCCAGTTACCTGGATCCGCAGCTCGGGGTGATCACCGAATGCCAGTGGATCAGCACCGACCCGGTGCCGGTGAGCGCCGCAATCCCGGTGCACCCGCAGAACCTTCCGCTCCAGCCGCGACGCCATGATCATCGCGAGGCCGCCCGCCGCGCCGCCGACGAGCCCCACGGCTTTCCCTGGCTGGTCCGTTCACGCGCTGCGAAGCGCTCGCCGTAGCTGCGGCGTCGGTAGGGCGGCAGCGACCGAAGGCGTTGACCGGATTGCGGCATGCCGGTGGGGCACGGCAAGACCCGCACCGAGGACAGGTGCGGGTCTTCGCCACGGGCGGACGCTGGCTAGTCCAGCAGGGCGCGCTTGAGCGTGTCCAGGCCCACCGACCCGAGCTTCAGGGCCCGGGTGTGGAAGGCCTTCACGTCGAAGTCCTCGCCTTCGCGTGCCGAGAGCTCATCGCGGATCTGCTCCCACAGCCGCTGGCCCACCTTGTAGCTGGGTGCCTGTCCCGGCCATCCCAGGTAGCGGGTGAACTCGAAGTCCAGCTGCCCGGGGGACTCGTCAAAGTTGGCCTTGAGGAATTCGTAGCCCTTCTGCGCCGTCCAGGTGCCTTCGCCCCAGGCTTGGGGGACCTCCAGCTCCAGATGCACGCCGATGTCGAAGACCACGCGGGCCGCGCGCATCCGCTGCGCGTCCAGCATGCCCATGTGGTCGCCCGGGTCATCCAGGTACCCCAGCTGCTGCATCAGCCGCTCCGAGTACAGGGCCCACCCCTCGCCGTGGCCCGAAACCCAGCACAGGTTGCGGCGCCACTTGTTCAGCGTGTCCGCCTGCAGTTGCGCGGTGCCGATCTGCAGGTGGTGGCCCGGAACCCCCTCGTGGTAGACGGTGGTCAGCTCCGACCAGGTGGAGAACTCCTCCTCACCCGGCGGGATTGACCACCACATGCGTCCGGGACGGGAGAAGTCATCGGAGGGCCCGGTGTAGTAGATGCCGCCATCCTCGGTGGGGGCGATCATGCATTCGATGCGGTCCATGGGGGAGGGGATGTCAAAGTGGGTGCCGGCCAGGTCGGCCAGCGCCGCGTCGGCCTTCTGCTGCATCCAGGTGCGCAGCGCCTCGGTGCCCCTGAGCTTGCGCGCAGCATCCTGGTTCAGGACCTGCTTGGCCTCCTCGATCGTGGCCCCGGGCTTGATCTGCGCGGCGACGCGTTTCTGCTCGGCGATGATGCGGGCCAGTTCCTCAACGCCCCAGGCGTAGGTTTCCTCCAGGTCCACTTCCGCGCCCAGGAAGTAGCGTGAAGCCAGGGCGTAGTGTTCGCGGCCGACCGCATCCTTTTCAGGCGCCATGGGCAGCAGCTCCTCGCCCAGTACCTCGGCCAGTGACCGGTAGGCGTCCTTTGCCTGCTTCGCGCCGTCGCCGAGCGCCGGGGCCAGGGACGCGTCCACTGCGGCCCCGGCGGAGGCCAGCTCGTCGAAGAACCCGCCGTCCTTGGCGTAGTCGGTGGCCTGCTCGATCACGATCTTCACCTGCCGGCGGGCGGCGATCTGGCCCTTGGCGGCCGAGTCGCGCAGCGAGGCGATGTAGCCGTCCATGGCGGCCGGGACGTTGGCCAGGCGCTCGGCAATGAAGCGGTAGTCCTGGGAGCTGTCCTGTGGCATCAAATCGAAGATCGCGCGGATCTCCTGCGCCTGGCTGGCGATGTTGTTCAGCTCGGTGCGTCCGGTGGCGATGATTTCCAGCTCCAGGCCGAGCCGTTCGCGCATCGCGTCGAGGGTGACTTCATCGACGGCGTCCTGGGCGGTCAGTGCGTCCAGCTTCTCCAGGGTGGCGGAGGTCAGCTCCGCGTATTTCTGCGTGCCGGCCGGGGAGTAGTCCCCGTAGCGGCTTTCGTAGCCCGGCAGTCCCATCTCGGTTCCGATCTCCGGGAAGAGTTGCAGAACCTGCTCAAAGTATTCGTTGGCCACCTCATCGATGGCGGAGTCGGCGCGGGCCGATGTGTCCTTGGTCATGAGCCAAGCCTAGTGGACGTGAAATATTTGTTGAAGAGTTTTGCCGGACCAATTCCGCCGTTCGTAGCGGGCGCCGGCAATCCCTGTGACGTGGATCGGTTGAGCACATGGCAATGCCCCGCTTCCCTGCGCTGCGGGCGCAGCGCAGGGAAGCGGGGCAGGAAGCCGGTGACCGCGGTGTGAGTCTGCGGGGTTAGCGGCGGGCAATGCTCCATGGAAGCCGCGGAGTGCTCAATGCGCGGCGCTTGCGGATCCGGGTGACCCGTCCGGCCGGGGCCTGCGCGGCACCGTTCTGGTTTGGCTGGGAGCCCATGGCGCTGAGCAGTGCGGTGACCGCCGCCAGTTCCTCCGGGCTCGGATTGCCGCGGGTTACGGTGAGCGCGGCGGTGGCCTGCCGTGTGACGGTGTGCTGTTCCATATCCAGTCCTTCGAACTTTGCTCGGGGCGTCGCTGGGGGTGTAGGCGGGGCCTACAGCGGGATGTTGCCGTGCTTCTTTGGCGGCAGGCTCGCGTGCTTCTCGCGCAGGGCGCGCAGCCCGCGCACCAGCTGCAGGCGGGTGTCGCTCGGGGCGATGACCGCGTCGATGTACCCCAGCTCCGCGGCCTGGTACGGGTTGAGAAGCTCGGCCTCGTAGCCCTCGATGATTTCCCTGCGGCGGGCCTCGACGTCGCCGCCCTCGGCCTGCACCGCCGCCAGGTCGCGGCGGTAGAGGATGTTCACCGCGCCCTGGGCGCCCATCACGCCGATCTGGGCGGTGGGCCAGGCCAGGTTCAGATCCGCGCCGAGCTTCTTGGAGCCCATCACGATGTAGGCTCCGCCGTAGGCCTTGCGGGTGATGACGGTCAGCTTCGGCACGGTGGCCTCGGCGTAGGCGTACAGCAGCTTTGCGCCGCGGCGGATGATGCCCTGGAATTCCTGGTCCTTGCCGGGCAGGAAGCCGGGCACGTCCACCAGGGTCACGATCGGGATGTTGAACGCATCGCAGTTGCGCACGAAGCGGGCGGCCTTTTCCGAGGCCGCGATGTCCAGGGTGCCGGCGAACTGCAGCGGCTGGTTGGCCACGATGCCCACGGTCGCGCCCTCGATGCGTGCGTAGCCGATCATCACGTTCGGGGCGTAGAGCGCCTGCATCTCGAAGAACTGCCCGTCATCTACCACGGATTCGATCACGGTGCGCATGTCGTAGGGCTGGTTGGCGGAGTCCGGAATCAGCGTATCGAGCTGTTCGTCCTCCTCGGTCAGCTCCAGCTCTTCCTCGAATTCGGCCAGCGGCGCGTCGGTGAGGTTCGAGGAGGGCAGGAAGTCCAGCAGTTCCTTGCAGAACTCGATGGCGTCTTCCTCATCCTCGGCCAGGTAGGTGGCGGTGCCGGTGGTGGAGTTGTGCTGACGCGCCCCACCCAGGGTTTCCATGTCCACTTCCTCGCCGGTCACGGTCTTGATGACGTCCGGGCCGGTGATGAACATGTGGCTGGTCTTGTCCACCATGATCACGTAGTCGGTCAGGGCCGGGGAGTACGCGGCGCCCCCGGCGCACGGGCCCATGATCAGGGAGATCTGCGGAACCACGCCCGAGGCGTGCACGTTGTTGCGGAAGATGTCGGCGAACATCGCCAGGGAGGCCACGCCCTCCTGGATGCGCGCGCCGCCGCCGTCGTTGATTCCGACAACCGGGCAGCCGTTGCGGATCGCGAATTCCTGGACCTTGACGATCTTCTCTCCGTTCACCTGCGAGAGCGAGCCGCCGTAGACGGTGAAGTCCTGGGAGTAGACGGCAACCAGGCGGCCATCGACGGTGCCGTAGCCGCAGACCACGCCATCGCCCAGCGGCTTCTTCTTCTCCATGCCAAAGGCGGTGGAGCGGTGCACGGCCAGGGCGTCGAATTCCACGAAGGAGTTCTCATCGAGCAGCATGTCGATGCGTTCGCGGGCGGTGTGCTTGCCACGGGCGTGCTGCTTTTCCACGGCCTCGGGGCCGGAGGG
The DNA here is from genome assembly GCF_005774635.1 of Glutamicibacter sp. V16R2B1. Lineage (NCBI taxonomy): Bacteria > Bacillati > Actinomycetota > Actinomycetes > Micrococcales > Micrococcaceae > Glutamicibacter > Glutamicibacter sp. V16R2B1. The sequence continues at coordinate 79,774 of NZ_VATX01000010.1, read as the reverse complement.
CAGCTGCGCCAGGGCCTCGCGACGGCGGAACTCGGCGAGCTTGCCGGCGGTGGTGGACAGGTCGATCGCTTCATCCGCCTCGGTGCGCCCCTGCGTCATGCCTTCGACTCCCTTGGTTGCCTGGTACGTAAAGTTGTGTAGGAATGGCACAAGAAAAATGCCACCCACGTCAGTCTAACTGGGAAAATGGCGGTCCCGTTTGTAGGAAGCCTACAAAATGCGTTCGTCGAATCCGGCAACAGCGCCAGATTATGTTACTCACCAGTAGCTACGGGGGGCGTTTTCAAGTAATCTGGGTCACATGACTGAAGATTCGCGCAACACCATTAATCCCCAGCCTCAAACCCTGGCAGGCAAGACCATCGTGATGAGCGGCGGCAGCCGTGGCATCGGGCTGTCCATCGCCCTGCAGGCGGCCAAGAACGGGGCCAACCTCGTGCTGCTGTCCAAGACGGACACCCCGCATCCTTCCTTGGAGGGTACCATCCACACCGCCGTGGAGCAGATCAACCAGGCCGGCGGCACCGGGTTGGCCGTGGTCGGGGACGTGCGCAAGGACGAGGACGTGGCCCGGATGGTGGACAGCGCCGTGCAGCGCTTTGGCGGGATCGACATCGTCATCAACAACGCCAGCGCCATCAACCTGGCCAAGACCGATGACGTGGACATGAAGCGCTACGACCTGATGATGGACATCAACGTGCGCGGGGCCTTCCTGCTGTCCAAGACCGCGCTGCCGCACCTGCGCAAGTCCGCCCACCCGCACATCCTGACCCTCTCCCCGCCGTTGAACCTGGATCCGCGCTGGGCCGGGGCCCACCTGGCCTACACCATGAGCAAGTACGGGATGAGCATGACCACCCTGGGCCTGGCCGAGGAGCTGAAGGACGAGGGCATCGGGGTCAACTCCCTGTGGCCGGCCACGCTGATCGACACCGCGGCCATCCGCAACCTGCCCGGAGGCGGAACCATGATCAAGGGGGCGCGCGATGCCCGCATCGTCGCCGAGGCCGCCACCGCCATCCTGGCCAGCGACCCGCGCAGCTGCAGCGGCAACTTCTTCACCGACGAACAGGTGCTCTCCGCGGCGGGGGTCACCGACTTCGACGCCTACGCCACCGACCCGACCAGCCAGCTGGTGCCGGACATCTTCCTCTAAGCGCTGCCAACGCCCGCAGGGCCCCGGCGTGACGCCCACCGCGAAACCCGGCAGCAGCACGGGCGTGCGGGGGTGAGCGGTGGCATAGGCTGGAAGGCATGATGCCTCCCTCCCGCGCGCCACGCGCCGCCCTGGACGCGGCGCGCCTATCCCAGATTGCCCGCGACCTGGGCCTTGACCCGGTGCGGCTGGTGCCTTCCACCGGCTCGACCAACGCGGACCTGGTGCAGGCCGCGGCCGAGGACAGCGCCGGGCACCTGGCGGTGCTGAGCACCGAACACCAGCAGGCGGGCAAGGGGCGCCTGGGCCGCGGCTGGGTGGTGCCGGCCGGCGCGGCGCTGACCGTGAGCATCCTGGTGCGCCCGGTGCCGGCGCTGCCGGTGGAGGCCCTGTCCTGGTACACGATGCTGGCCGCGGCCGCCTGGTGCCAGGCCATCGCCGAACGCACCGGGCTGGCCGCCGGCATCAAATGGCCCAACGACGTGCTGGTCGATTCCCGCAAGGTCTGCGGGATCCTCGCCCAGCTGGCCACCACACCGACCGGACCGGCCGTGGTGGTGGGCACCGGGATGAACGTGGACCAGGACGCCGCCGAGCTGCCGGTGTCCACCGCCACCTCCCTGCGCCTGGCCAGCGGGGAACGGCTGGACCGCACCGAGCTGCTGGGCGCGTACCTGCGTCGCTTCGTGAACCTGGATGCGGCCTTCCGGGCGGTGGGCGGCAACGCGGGCGCACCGCTGGCCAACCAGGGCGGACGCAGCCTGTGCGAACTGGTCGCCGAGTCGCTGGCCACGCTGGGCCAGGACGTGCGCATCGACTACCCGGATGGAACCAGTCTGCAGGCCCGGGCGTTGAACCTGGCAGCGGACGGGGCGCTGCTTGTGCGCGATGAGCACGGCACCGAGCACCGGGTGCTGGCCGGGGACGTGCACCATGTGCGGCGCAGCGACGGGCAGTACGCCTAGGCGGTGCGCCGGCCCCGGAGCCAAACCGGTGGGGGCGCGGGACTAGTATGGAATACGGGACCCCCGGTTTTTCGGGGAACTGCAACCGCTGAAGGCAGGCAGCACAAGGCAAGCGAGGAGGTGCCGGCACGGCCATCATGAAGCTACCGCTACACCAGAACGAGCGCGTGATCATCAAGACCCGTGTGCACTCCCGGGTGCTGCGCCAGCCGTTCATCACCCTGCTGATCCTCACCGGAAGTTTCGCCTTTATCCTCGGCTACCTCTCGCGCCAGCAGCTTCCCGGGTGGATTGCTCCCAACGCCGGGGTGCTTTCTTGGCTGTTCGTGCTGCTGTGGTTCCTGCTGGTGGGCATCTGGTGCGTCGCCCCGTGGATCGGCTGGCTGCGCTCGCGGATCGTGCTGACCACCGAGCGGATCTTGTTCCGCACCCCGCGCAGCGGCGGCCAGCTGCAGTCGGTGGGGCTGTACACGGTGCGCGACCTGCTGGCCCATACCCGCAAGAAGAAGAACCCGGCACAGCGGCCGGGCACGTTGGACGTGGTGCTGAACCACGGCTATGTCAGGATTCCCCATGTTCCGGCGGTGACCTCCTTCCGCCGGCTGGCCATCGAGGCGCTGCAGAACATGGGTGGGAACAACCAAGTGGCCGGACCCTTTGGGACCGCGGCCGGTGAGGGGAATGATCGATGAGCTCCGAGCACACTAGCCCTTCCCGCAGCGAAACCCCGCAGGCGGCCAGTGACGCCGCCCTGGAGGCGCGCACCCAGGCGCTGCCCAAGATCCGCCTGGAGGCCGACCCGATCCAGGAGCTGGCCCAGGCCATGGAGAACCCGCTGCAGGTCCCGGCCCAGGCCCCGGCCGGCATCAAGGAAACCGTTGCCGCCCTGGAACAGCGCCTGCTGGGCGGCAAGCGTGAGTTCAAGCGCCGCGAGGTGGCCGCCGAGGCCGGGATCTCCCTGCTCTCGGCCCGCAAGCTGTGGCGGGCCATGGGCTTCCCGGAGCTGGGGGACGACGAGGTGTTCTTCACCCAGCGCGACGAGGAGGCGCTGAAGTCGATGGTCGGGCTGGTGCGCGAGGGCAAGCTCACCGAGGAAACCGCGATCTCGCTGATGCGCTCGGTGGGGCAGATGACCGACCGGATGGTGGTCTGGCAGGTCGAGGCGCTGATCGAGGACATGGTCACGAACCAGTCGATGAGCGACCGGCAGGCCCGGCGCGAACTGGTCAACATCCTGCCCCAGCTGATCGGCCCGATCGAGGACCTGCTGCTGTATTCGTGGCGGCGCCAGATGAACGCGGCCATCCACCGGCTCTCGGTGCGTGCCGAGGCCGGGGTGGCGGCCTACAACCAGCACAGCGGGGAGGACGACGACGACACCCCGCTGCCGCTGGCCCGCGCCGTCGGCTTCGCCGACCTGGTCTCCTACACCTCGCTCTCGCGCCGCATGAACGAACGCACCCTGGCCCAGCTGGTGCAGCGCTTTGAGGCCAAGAGCGCCGAGATCATCTCGGTGGGCGGCGGCCGGCTGGTGAAGACCATCGGCGACGAAGTGCTCTTCGTGGCCGAAACCCCGCAGGCCGGGGCCCGCATCTCCCTGGCCCTGGCCAAGGAGTTCGAGGCCGACGAGCTGCTGCCCAAGACCCGGGTCGCGGTGGTGTGGGGACGGCTGCTCTCCCGGCTGGGGGACATCTACGGGCCGACCGTGAACCTGGCCGCCCGGCTGACCTCCCTGGCCGAACCGGGCACGGTGCTCACCGACGCGATCACCGCCAATACGTTGCGCAACGACGAACGCTTCGTGCTCACCGCCCAGGAGATCACCTCGGTGCGCGGGTTCGGGGACATCCAGCCCTACCTGCTCTCCGCCGGTGAGGGTGGACGGCTGGTGATCGATTGATGAGCCAGGCCAAATCGGTGGCGGGCTTCGGCCTGGTCGCCGCCGGACGCACCCACGTGGGGATGCGGCGCACCGAGAACCAGGACGCCATCCTGATCACCCCGACCGTGTTCGCGGTGGCCGACGGCATGGGCGGGCACGAGGCCGGGGAGCTGGCCAGCGAACTGGCCACCGAAACCCTGGAGGAGCTGACCTTCTACACCGACCGCACCCCGGAGCACCCGCTGCCCACGGTGCTGGATGTGATCCGCCAGGTGCAGCTGGCCGATGACCGGATCCGCGACGCGCTGGACGCCCGCGGGGGCACCACCCTGTGCGCGCTGCTGCAGGTGCGCGGCAGCGACACCGCCCGGGATTCGGTGACCGCCCCGATCTCGGTGCCGCCGTGGACCGCCAGCTTCAACCGCGAGCAGGCCCGCACCGACGTGATGGAGCGCATCACCCCCGAAATGCTGGCCGAGCACCGCCGCCGCCAGGATGAGCTGAACACCGCAGTGGACAAGCCGCAGCCGGACCTGCTGCTGGTCAACGTGGGCGACTCGCGCGGCTACCGGCTGCGCGGCGGGGTGCTGCAGCAGTTGACCCGGGACCACTCGGCGGTGCAGGAAATGGTTGACGCCGGGCAGATCACCGAGCTGGAGGCCCGCAACCACCCGCACCGCAACCTGATCACCCGTGCCCTGGGCGCCGGGGCGGACAGCCAGCCGGACACCATGGTGCTCAAGGCGCATGCCGGAGACCGCTATCTGCTGTGCTCCGACGGGTTGAGCGGGGAGCTGACCGCCGAGCATCTGCAGGCGCTGCTGCTGTCCTACCAGGACCCGGAAACCGCGGTGGTCGCCCTGCTGCAGGCGGCCCTGGAGGCCGGGGGACGGGATAACATCGCCGTCATCGTCATTGACGTGCTGCCCGCCCCGGACCCGGCCGAGCTGGCCGAAGCCGCGGCGGACCGGGCGCAGCCGGCCCCGCAGGCCACCGATCCGGTACCGCCGGCCCCGGCGTCCACCGAATCGGCGGCGCGGCCCGAAGGGCAGGACGCGGGCTAAACCCGGCGGCCGCTTCCCACCGGCTCAGGCCAGTTGGCTGCGCCCCTCCGGTGTGGGGGCGGCGCCCTGCAGCAGCGCGATGGCCCGGGCGTAGTGCACGGCGTGTTCCGGGTCGGTGCTCTGCTGCAGCCGCTCCAGTAGCCGCAGGGCCGCCTTGCGCCGCTGGTAGGCCACTTCCGAATCCAGTTCCCGCATCAGGTGGCTGCGCTGCTGTTCGCTCAGATCGCTCCACTCCCGCTGCCCGACGGGGCGCCCGGGGTCCGGTCCCGGCCCGGACTGCGCAGGGGACCGGGCGGTGTCGGGCCCCTCTTCGGCGTCCTTGCCGGGCGGCAGGCCACCGGCCGGGTCGGCTTCGTGCTGCCAAACCCCGCTCCGGCGCTCGTCGTGCCCTTCACCCTCGCGTCGTGACCCCATGACACACCCCACTGCAGATCAGGCGCCGGGGCCGTGCCGGCAACGGTCATGCCCCGTCTTTGACTTGGTAGCTCCACGATACCCCGCACCACCGATCAGCAACAGGACCACCGATTCCGGCGCCCGGCTGGGGCTGGTCCCCGCGCCGCAACCGGTGTCCCCGGGATCCGGCGCCGGGGGCAAAACTCCGGGCGCGCGCAGAGCACAGGTGATCTGACTTGGCAGGTGGGGCACAATAAGGGGTGTGAGTGAAAATGCCGTTGCCCCCACCGAAACCAGTTCGGCCCCGCCGGAAGACGTGCGCGCCGCGCATGATGCCCTGGTCGAACAGATCCGCCAGCACCGCGAGGCCTACTACCAGCAGGACGCGCCGCTGATCTCGGACGCCGAATACGATGCGCTGTTTCGCGAACTGCAGCGCATCGAGGGGCAGTACCCGATCCTGGCCGGGCAGGACTCACCCACCCAGGAGGTCGGCGGGGAGGTTTCCGCGGCCTTCGCCCCGGTCACCCACGCCAGCCGGATGTACTCCCTGGAGGACGTGTTCTCCATGCCGGAGCTGGACGCCTGGCTGGAGCGGGCCGAGGCGAACGCGCTGCGCCTGCGCCCGGAGCGCAAGCCCGCCTGGCTGTGCGAGGTGAAGATCGACGGGCTGGCGCTGAACCTGACCTACCGCGACGGCAAGCTGGTGCGCGCCGCGACCCGCGGGGACGGGACCACCGGCGAGGACGTCACCCACAACGCGCTGACCATCGCCGACATCCCCCAGCAGCTCTCCGGCAGCGGCTGGCCCCACGAGTTTGAGGTGCGCGGCGAGGTGTTCATCGCCACGCAGGACTTCAACGCCTACAACGAGTCGCTGATCGAACAGGGCAAGGCCCCGCTGGCCAACCCCCGCAACGCCGCCGCCGGGTCGCTGCGCCAGAAGGACCCGGCGCAGACCGCCAAGCGCCCGCTGCGCATGTTCGTGCACGGGGTGGGGCGCAACGCCGGGCTGGGCATCGCCAACCAGTCCGAAAGCTATGAGCTGATGGCCCGCTGGGGGCTGCCGGTCTCCCCGTATTCGCAGGTGGTCTCCTCGCTGGCCGAGGTCGATGAGTTCATTGCCGAGCACGGGCGCAAGCGCCACGAGCTGGTGCACGACATCGACGGGATCGTGGTGAAGGTCGATGACCTGGCCACCCAGGAGCAGCTGGGCTACACCTCCCGGGTGCCGCGCTGGGCGGTGGCCTACAAGTACCCGCCGGAGGAGGTGCACACCAAGCTGCTGGACATTGCGGTGCAGGTGGGGCGCACCGGCCGGGTCACCCCGTTCGGGGTCATGGAGCCGGTGCTGGTGGCCGGATCCACCGTCGCCCGGGCCACCTTGCACAACCAGGAGGTCGTCAAGGCGAAGAACGTGAAGATCGGGGACACGGTCATCCTGCGCAAGGCCGGGGATGTGATCCCGGAGATCGTCGGACCGGTGCTGGCGCTGCGCGAGGGCAATGAGGAGAACCTGCGCGACTTCGTGATGCCCACCCACTGCCCCAGCTGCGGTGAACCACTGGCCCCGGCCAAGGAATCCGACGTGGACATCCGCTGCCTGAACGCCCAAAGCTGCCCGGCCCAGCTCACCGAGCGGGTGGCGTACCTGGGCAGCCGCAGCGCCCTGGACATTGAGGCGCTGGGCTATGAGGCCGCCGCGGCGCTGACCAGCGGCCCCGGCCAGGACCCGGCCACCCAGGGCGGGATGGTGATCCCGGCCGGGGAAGGGGTGATCAGCAACGAGGCGGAAATCTTCGGCCTCAAGGACCGGCTCGATGAGCTGGCCCAGGTGCGGGTGTGGCGGGAGAAGCGCTCCAAGGGGGAGGGCACCGGGGTGTTCGAACTGGTGCCGTACTTCTTCACCCGCGGCACCAAGGCCAAGCCGCCGGCCCCCACCAAGATGACGCTGAAGCTGTTCGACGAGCTGGAAAAGGCGAAGGACCAGCCGCTGTGGCGGGTGCTGGTGGCCCTGTCCATCCGGCATGTGGGACCCAACGCCTCCCGGGCCCTGGCCACCCGCTACGGGTCGATGGACGAGCTGCTGAAGGTGGTCGACGCCCCCGGCGCCCGCGAGGAGCTGGCGCAGATCGACTCGGTCGGGGCGATCATCGCCGAGGCGGTCGTGGACTGGTTCGCCGTGCCGTGGCACAGGAACATCGTCACCGCCTGGCAGCAGGCCGGGGTGAAGATGCGCGACGAGCTCGATCAGAGCATCGTCAAGCACCTGCAGGGCCAGGCCATCGTGGTCACCGGCACGCTGGAGGAATTCAGCCGCGACACCGCCAAGGAGGCGATCATCGTGCGCGGGGGCAAGGCCACCGGCAGCGTGTCGAAGAAAACCGATTTCCTGGTGGCCGGGCAGGCCGCCGGGTCGAAACTGGACAAGGCCCAGTCCCTGGGCGTCCCGGTGCTGGATGAGGCCGGGTTCAAGGTGCTGCTGGAGCAGGGCCCGGACGCGGCACGAGAAGTCGCCCAGCAGGGCGCGGAAGGTGGGGCATGAACCCGAAGAACCCCGTGGAACACGACCCGCTGGTGCTGCTGGCCCGTCAGGCCGCCGGCGCCGGCGCCCAGGTGCTGGCCCGGCGCGGCGCCCGCGTGCTGGGGGTGGATGAGAAATCCGCGGCCGGTGATTGGGTCACCGACTTTGACCGGTCCGCCGAGGAGGCGATCCGCGCCGCAATCATCACCACCCGGCCGAACGACGCGCTGACCGGGGAGGAATTCGGCTCGCACACCCCGGCCAAGCCCAGCGGCTACCGCTGGAGCATCGACCCACTGGATGGGACCGCGAACTTCGTGCGCGGCGTCCACTACTACGCCTCCTCCGTGGCCGTGTGCCACACCAGCGAGGAAGGGGAGGTGACCTGGCTGGCCGGTGCCATCCAGGCTCCGGCCCTGGGCGCGGAGTACTACGCCGGGCGTGGACTGGGGGCCTGGAAGCAGGACCTGGCCACCCGCACCACCACCCGGCTTTCCGGCCCGCAGCAAACCACCGCCAAGGTGCTGGCCACCGGGTTCGGGTATGACGCCACCCGCCGCCAGTTCCAGGCCCGGGTGCTCGCCGACCTGTTGGAGGACTACGTCAACGTGCGGCGCCTGGGGTCGGCCGCGCTGGATTTGTGCCTGGTGGCCGAGGGCGCGCTCGACGCCTACGCCGAGTACGGCACCCAGGAGTATGACTGGGCCGCCGGGGCACTGATCGCCGAGGAAGCCGGTGTGGCGGTGCACCGCCCCTCCAGCACCCCGGGCTGGCAGTACGCCGGGTACATTGACGCGCAGAAGCTGGGCGAACCCCAGCCGGCCCAGGACTAGGAGCCGCGGCGCAGCGCCACGGCAAACGGCGCCCCTTCGCGCAGGCAAGGCCCGCGGGAAGGGACGCCGTCTTGCATCGGGCGTGGAACCGGCCGAAGGCTAGATCACCAGCGCCTTGGCCGAGTCCTCATAGTATTCGCGGTGCTTCAGGTCGTTGGCCGCCTCCTCGTCAATCACCAGGATCGCGTCCTCGTGCAGCTGCAGCACCGAGGCCGGGCAGGATGCGGCCAGCGGGCCCTCGATCGCCGCGGCAATGGCGCCGGCCTTGACCCGTCCAGTGGCCACCAGGACCAGGCGGCGGGCCTCCAGCACGGTGCCCAGCCCCTGGGTGACGCTGTGGGTGGGGACCTCATCGAGCGACCCGAAGAAGCGGGCATTGTCCGAGCGGGTGCGGGCGGTCAGCCGGGTGACGTGGGTGCGGCTGCGCAGGGCGGTGCCCGGCTCGTTGAACCCGATGTGCCCGTTGGAGCCGATGCCCAGGATCTGCACATCCACCCCGCCGGCGGCGGCGATGGCCGCGTCGTAGGCGGTGGCCGCTTCCTCCAGCACATCCAGGGACTCGGCATCGCCCAGCGGCACGTTCAGGTTCTGCTCCGGCAGGCCCATCACCTGGCAGACCTCGCGGATCAGGGTCTGGCGGTAGGACTGCACGTGGTCGGAGGGCAGACCCACGTACTCATCCAGGGCGAAGCCGGTGGCCTGGGACAGGTCCAGTTCGCCCTTGGCGACGTAGTCGGCCAGTTCGCTGTACAGGCCCAGCGGAGAGGAACCGGTGGCCAGCCCGAGGACCGGTGCCCGGTCGCTGGCATAGCGCTGGAAACCCTCAAGGACGGCGGTGGCGGCGAGGCGTGCAACCTCGTCAGGGGAGGAACCGATGAGTACCTTCAATGCGTTCTTCCTTTGAAACTTGGTGACGAAAGTGTCATATCCGACGAATGATTGTGCGTCCAAGGTTCCCGAGACGACGGTGTCCCCAGCACCCTGCGTGCCTGGCACGCACTGAACCCATTACCAATAATGTTACGGGTTTTTCGGTGGTGGCGACGTCGCGTTTTCTGCCGCCAGACCCTTGTCCTGCCCGTGGGGGCACCCCATGGGGTGTGCGGGTTGCACCGTTCTTTTCCGTCCGCGCTCGGTGGTTCGGCCCGCGCCGGCGGGTGTGGCTCTGTCCAAGTTTTTCCTTGCCAGAGCCCGGTTCTTCCCGAGGTTTCGCCCCGGCCGGACGCCGCGGGGGAGCCCGGCTGCCGCCGGGGTCCGGGGGGCCGGGGCCGGGGGCCGGGGGCCGGGGCCGGGCGGTGTGCCGGTGGCCGTGGAACGCCGAACTTATTACCGGCGCAGCGCACTTTATGTCTGCGCACCGGTACCGGCCTGCCAGGTATCGGGGTGCCATGGCGCTGCGGGCCCGCGGTGCGGCAGGGCGGCGCCCAGCGCTTCTGAGAAGAAGAGCTTCATAGCGTGTTCCACACTCTGGATCACGCCAACATCCCTGCGCATCAAAGAGGTCGACGCGCTACACCGGGGGTGAAGTTGGCAACAAAGCGGGCTTGACTGGTCACCGGCAGTGCCGCGGGGCTGTCACACTGGGAAGGATGACTTGCCAAACTCTTCCCGCCGCCACCGAATTGGAGATCACCGAGGCCACCGCCGAGGATTACCAGCGCATCGGTGATATCACCGTTGACGCGTACCTGGACGCCGGGCACTTCGATGACCCGAACCACGAGTACCTGCAGTTCGTGCGCCAGGTTGCCAAGCGCCACGAGCACTGCACCATCCTGGTCGCCAAGCGCGACGGGCACGTCATCGCCAGCATGTCGCTGATGCAGCACGGCAACGAATACGCCGACATCGCCCTGCCGGGGGAGCTGGAGATCCGCATGCTCAGCGTGGACCCCACCGTGCAGCGCAGCGGCGCCGGCAAGGCGATGGTCGCTGCGGCCCTGGCCCACGCCCGCAGCCTGGACCGGGTGCACACCGTCTCACTGACCACCGGCGGTCACTGGGTCGCCGCGCGCGGGCTCTACGAGAAGCTGGGCTTCACCCACCGCGAGGAACGCGACTGGTTCGTCCCGGACACCGACATTCGCCTGGTGGTCTACACCTACGGGCTCTAGGCCGCGTCCGCGGCATTGCCCCCACCGGTGTTTCTTGGAACACTGTGGCCATGGGAATCATTTACGCCACCACCATGGATCCGACCAAGACCGAGCTGCTGACCTCCTGGCTGCCGCAGCAGGACTTCTTTAGCGGGACCGCGCGCCCGCAGCTGGACACCGTGGGCGGGTTCCGCCTGGAGGACCCCGCCGGGCAGGTCGGCATGGAATTCATCATCGCCCTGGACCGGCAGGACGGAACCGTCTACCACCTGCCGCTGAGCTACCGCGGCGAACCGCTGGAGGGCGGGCAGGACCACCTGCTGGGCACCAGCCAGCACGGGGTGCTGGGCCTGCGCTACGTCTACGACGCCGAGCACGACCCCACCTGGCAGCAGTGCGTGCGTGACCTGTTCGCCGGGCTGAGCGTGCCGCAGCACCAGAACAACTCGGACACCGACGAGCCGCGGGTCACTGTGGAGGGCGGGATGGACACCACCGGTTCCGGCACCATCGGCATTGAACGCCGCCCGCGGCCCGGGGCCGGCACCGGACACTACCTCAGCGCCGAATGGGTGGATGGCGCCGGGGCCACACAGCGTGGTGCGGTATTGCGCATGGCGTAATGCGGCGCACCACATCTGGGCTTTGCCCTGCGGCCCAGGGGCTAGAATTGGAGGAGAAATCCAACCGCCCACCCTAGGGAGATATATGTCTGCCATCAGCCGTGAGGACGTTGTGCACCTGGCACGCCTGGCTCACATCGAGATGAGCGACGCAGAGCTGGACAAGATGACCGGTGAACTCGGCGTGATCGTCGATGCCATCGCCTCTGTCAGCGAAGTCGCATCCTCCGACATCCCGGCCACCAGCCACCCGATCCCGCTGACCAACGTCATGCGCGAGGACGTGGTGGGCCAGACCCTGTCGATCGACGAGGTCCTGGCCAACGCACCGGACTCCGATCAGGACCGCTTCAAGGTCCCGGCAATCCTGGATGGTGAATAAGGACATGAACCAGATCATCAAGCTCTCCGCCACCGAACTGGCCGCCAAGCTGCGCGCCGGGGAAGTCACCTCCGTCCAGGCGCTCCAGGCGCACCTGGAGCGCATTGCCGAGGTTGACCCCACCCTGAATGCGTTCCTGCACGTGAACGCGGAAGAGGCGCTGGCCGTGGCCGCCGAGGTCGACGCAATCCGCGCCGCCGGCGGGGCCGAGTCCGAGGCGCTGCACCCGCTGGCCGGCGTGCCGATCGCCATCAAGGACCTGATCGTCACCAAGGGCCAGCCCACCACCGCCGCCTCGAAGATGCTCGAAGGCTGGATGAGCCCGTACGACGCGACCGTGATCGAAAAGATCCGCGCCGCGAAGCTGCCGATGCTGGGCAAGACCAACCTGGACGAATTCGCGATGGGCTCCTCCACCGAGCACTCCGCCTACGGGGTCACCCGCAACCCGTGGGACCTAAACCGCATCCCGGGCGGCTCCGGCGGCGGCTCGGCTGCGGCGGTCGCCTCCTTCGAGGCCCCGCTGGCGCTGGGCACCGACACCGGCGGTTCGATCCGCCAGCCCGGCGCGGTCACCGGCACCGTGGGGGTGAAGCCCACCTACGGCGCGGTCTCCCGCTATGGGGCCATTGCCATGGCCTCCTCCCTGGACCAGATCGGCCCGGTCTCGCGCACGGTGCTGGACTCGGCCCACCTGCAGGAGCTGATTGGCGGGCACGACCCGAAGGACTCCACCTCCCTGCCCGACGCCCTGCAGGGCCTGGTGGCCGCCGCCGAATCCGGCGCCGCCGGAGACCTGTCCGGGCTGCGCATCGGGGTCATCAACGAACTGCAGGGCGAGGGCTACCAGGCCGGCGTGCAGGCCCGCTTCGAGGAATCGCTGCAGCTGCTGCGCGAGGCCGGGGCCCAGATCGTGGAGGTCTCTTGCCCGAACTTCAAGTACGCGCTGGGCGCCTACTACCTGATCATGCCCTCGGAGGTCTCCTCCAACCTGGCCAAGTTCGACGGCGTGCGCTACGGCAACCGGGTGTTGCCCGAGGACGGTGCGCTGACCATCGAACGCGTCATGGGCGCCACCCGCGCCGCCGGATTCGGTGACGAGGTCAAGCGCCGCATCGTGCTGGGCACCTACGCGCTGTCGGCCGGCTACTACGACGCCTACTACGGTTCGGCGCAGAAGATCCGCACCCTGATCCAGCGCGACTTCACCGCCGCGTTCGAGCAGGCCGACGTGCTGATCTCCCCGACCGCACCGACCGTCGCCTTCGAACTGGGCGCGAAGACCGACGACCCGCTGGCCATGTACCTGAACGACGTGGCCACCATCCCGGCGAACCTGGCCGGGGTTCCGGGCATCACCGTGCCCGGCGGGCTGAGCGAGGGGCTGCCGGTGGGCATCCAGTTCCTGGCCCCCGCGTTCGAGGACGCCCGCCTCTACCGTGCCGGCGCCGCGCTGGAGGCCCTGCTGGAAAAGCAGTGGGGCCACTCGCTGATCTCGCAGGCACCCGCCATTGACACCGACTCGATCGCCCAGAAGGCCTAGGGGGAGAGCATGATCACCGAAGAACTCGTAGACTTCGACGTCGCACTGGAAAAGTACGACCCGGTACTGGGCTTCGAGGTGCACGTCGAACTGAACACCAAGACCAAGATGTTCTCCGACGCGCCCAACGCCTTTGGCGATGAGCCGAACACCAACGTCACCCCCGTGGACCTGGGCCTGCCCGGCGTGCTGCCGGTCGTGAACAAGACCGCGGTGGAATACTCCATCCTCATCGGCCTGGCCCTGAACTGCCAGATCGCCGAGAAGTGCGGTTTTGCCCGGAAGAACTACTTCTACCCGGACACCCCGAAGAACTTCCAGACCTCCCAGTACGATGACCCGATCGCCCACGACGGCTGGCTGGACATCGAGTTGGAGGACGGGGAGGTCTTCCGCGTCGAGATCGAGCGCGCGCACATGGAGGAGGATGCCGGCAAGCTGACCCACATGGGCGGGGCCGCCGGGCGCATCCAGGGCGCCGACTACTCGCTGGTGGACTACAACCGCGCCGGCGTGCCGCTGGTGGAGATCGTCACCAAGCCGATCGTCGGGGCCGGTGCCCGCGCCCCGGAGCTGGCCCGCGCCTACGTCGCGGCGATCCGCGAGATCGTCAAGAACCTGGGTGTCTCCGATGCCCGCATGGAGCGCGGCAACGTGCGCTGCGACGCGAACGTCTCGCTGATGCCCAAGGGGGCGGAGAAGTTCGGCACCCGCACCGAGACCAAGAACGTGAACTCGCTGCGCGCCGTGGAGCACGCGGTGCGCTTCGAGATCGAACGCCACGCCGCGGTGCTGGATTCGGGCCAGAAGATCGTGCAGGAAACCCGCCACTGGCATGAGGACACCCGCTCGACCACCTCGGGCCGCCCGAAGTCGGACGCGGATGACTACCGCTACTTCCCGGAACCGGACCTGGTCCCCATCGTGACCACCGCGGACTGGATCGAGCAGCTGCGCTCCCGACTGCCCGAACCGCCGGCCGAGCGCCGCAAGCGGCTGAAGGCCGAATGGGGTTACGCGGAAAAGGAATTCCGCGACGTGGTCAACGCCGGGGTGCTCGATGAAATCGAGGCAACCATTGCCGCCGGGGCCACCGCCGCGGTCGCCCGCAAGTGGTGGATGGGCGAGATCGCCCGCCTGGCCAAGGCCGCGGACAAGGAAATCGCCGAGGTTGGCGTCACGCCGGAAACCATCGTCGAGATCGACCAGCTGATCCAGGGCAAGAAGATCAACGACAAGATTGCCCGCCAGGTGCTCGAGTACGTGCTGGCCGGGGAAGGCACCCCCAGCCAGATCGTCGAGCAGCGTTCGCTGGCGATCGTGAACGATGACGCGGCGCTGGGCAAGGCCGTGGATGACGCGATCGCCGCGATGCCCGACGTGGTCGAGAAGATCAAGGGCGGCAAGATGCAGGCCATCGGTGCGCTGATGGGCCCGGTCATGAAGGCGACCCGCGGGCAGGCCGACGCCGGCCGCGTGCGTGAACTGGTCATGGAGAAGCTGGGACTCTAGTCTCCAGCCACCGAGCAAGGCATCGCGCCTGCATCCCCGAACGCGGGGGGTGCAGGCGCGATGCCTATTTTGCCCGCTTCCTGGTACTCATCCGGTGCCGTGACCGATGTGAGGCCGCTGCCGGATACCGCGCCGGGGCAGTCCGCCCGCCCCGCTCGTGGCGCCAATGTCCGGCCGCTGGGCTGTGCGCCCGGTCCATGCCGCGGGCGCTTTGCTCACGGTTCGCCGCGCACGCCAGTGGCCACCTCGTTGAACGCAACAGCGACGGCCAGGGTTTTCACTGACCGGCCCCAGCGTACGCCGGCCGCGGCCGTGGTGGGCGTGCGATCCTGCACGTGGATGAGGGGACCGCGGCCCCTGGGAAAGCTGATCGTGGTTGGGCTGGGGACAGTACGTGAAGCGCGGCCGGCTGTGGCGTCTCTTGGGCGGGGGTTGGCGGGAGCCATCGCCCCGCTCCCCGGTGGGTGGGCGCAGGTGGAGGCACTACGATGAAAACCATGACTGCAGGCCGTTTCACCCCGCCGGGTGCGCCCGAGGCCGAAGTGCGCATCGACCGCTGCCTGGTGCAAGAGCTGCTCCGCGGGCAGGCACCGCAGTGGGCCGAATTGCCGGTGGCATACTTTGCCAGCGGGTGGGACAACGAGATCTACCGGCTGGGTCCGCGGCACCTCATCCGCCTGCCGCGCCGTGCCCAGGCCGAGCGGATCGGCACACAGGAACGCGCCTGGCTGGCCCGGCTGGCCGCCGACACGGGCCTAAGCCCGGGGCTGGCGCTGCATGTAGGGCACCCCACCGCAACCTACCCGTTCACCTTCTCCATCGTCCCCTTCGTCCCGGGGGTCAGCGCGGCGGGCCTGCCGCGCGCAGAGCGCGACGCCTACGCCCCGGCCCTGGCCGACTACCTCCGGGCATTGCACGTCCCCGCCCCCGCGCAGGCGCCGACCAGCAACTTCCGCGGTCTTGCCCTGCGGGAGCTCGATGGCGCCACCCGCGCGCTGTTGCCGCGGCTGCCGGCAGGACGACGACCGGCCGCCGCAGCGATCTGGGCGGCCGCGCTGCAGTCCGCGGATCATGCCGGCGCGCCGCGGTGGCTGCACGGGGACCCGCACCCGCACAACACCATCGTGCGCCGCGCCGCCACCGGGTACCGCTTCGCGGCCCTCGTGGATTTCGGGGATCTGTGCGCCGGGGATCCGGCCTCGGACCTGGGCATGCTGTGGCTGCATTTCGGGTCCACCGCACGAACCCGGGCCCTGGAACGCTACGGGGTGAGCGACGGGGAGGACCTGTGGCACCGTGCGCGGGGCTGGGCGTTGCGCTACGGGCTGCTCCTCTGCCAGCTCGACCCGGTGGACCCCTTGGAGCGCATCGGGCGGGAAAGCCTGGACCTGCTGCTCTCCGCCGGCCGATAGCTGGATTCGCCGCTTGCGCCAACCGTGAATCACGAACGTGACTTGTAATGATCTACCCGGGCGCCGCGGGGCATCGGTCCTGCGGTGCCGTGGCGGGCCGGTGGTCAATTGTTACCGGCGGCAAAGTGGGGAGCGCAAATGGTGGCACAATGATGAAAGTTCGCTTTCACATCGCGTGTAGAAAAACACATTCCCTCGAAAGGCCCCGGTGACATGAGTCGAAAAACGGATCCGGTGCGCGCGCAGAATTTTTCCGCAGTCCTGCAGCAGGTTTTCGCCGCGCCCGGCAGCTCCCGCAAGGAGGTCGCCGACGCCATTGGGGTCAGCGCCGCCTCGGTCACGAGTATTGCCGCTCGGCTGATCGATGCCGGGCTGATTTTTGAGGGGGAGCCGGTGGCCCGCGGCCAGGGCCGCCCGCGGGTTCCGCTGCATGTCGATGCGCGCTCCCACCTTGTCATGGGCATCCACCTGGGCCCACGGGTGACCGGCGTGGTGCTCACCGGGCTTGACGGGGTCAGCCAGGCCTCGGTGCTGATCCCGCACTCCGGCATGGACGTGGATCAGGCCTTCGAGGTGATTGTTGCCGGTGCACGGGATCTGATGCAGCAGCACGCCGGGGGACGACGGGTGCTGGGCACCGGGGTCGCCACCGGCGGCATCGTCGATCGCCAGCAGGGGAGGATCGTGGACAACCCCGGTGCTGCGTGGGTCGATGTGCCGGCGGTGCAGCTGCTGGCCGAGCAGCTTCCGCTCCCGGTCATCCTGGATCACAACGCCAGGGCGGCAGCGCAGTCCGAACTGCTCTACGGGCACGGCCGGGAGGAATCGGACTTCGTCATGCTGGTGAACACCTCGGACCTCGGCGCGGTGCTGGTCAGCGACGGCAGGATCCGCGCCGGGCGGACCCAGCACGCCGGGAACATCGCCCACCTTTCGGTCTCCGACGGGCGGCATCCCTGCCCCTGTGGTCGCAACGGCTGTCTGCAGGTGATGGCAACGGACGAGGCCACCGTGCGGCTGGCCCACGAGGCGGGCCGGGACGACGTGGTGCACTATGGTGACATCGACCGGCTGTACGACGCGGGGGATGAGCAGATCCGGGCGCTGGTGGCCGACCGGGACCGCTATGTCGCCCGTGCCGCTGCCACCCTGGTTGATTTGCTGGACCCGGGCCTTCTGGTGATCGCCGGCACTCCGGCCGAACGCCCCGAGACCCTGGCCCAGGTCAAGCGGGATGTGGCGCGCTTTTCGCTGCGGGGCGCCGAGGCGGCGCACAGGGTGGTTTATTCCACTGACCATGCGCTTTCGCTCACGCTCTTCGCCGCGAGCATTATGGTCAACGAGGTGTTGGCCCACCCGCTGCGCTTCATTGAAGCCATGGATCTGGGGACTTTCGCGGCCCTCGGCTAGTCATCTTGTTGACAACGTCACACTCGTATGTTTACTTTATTTCATAAAATAAAGTATGTGATGGCAGGCACAGGTCGCATTGAGGCGGCTCACGTGTCACTCGCACCAAGGAGAGACCATGAGGAAACATTCCAAGGCATTGGCGGCCGCCGCAGGCGCAGTCACGCTGATGATGGCGGCCACGGCCTGCTCATCCAACGGCCAGCCCAGCGCCGGACAGGACGGCGGGGAGCGCGTGCTCTCGTTCATGTCCACCGAGCCCAAGAGCATCGTCCCGCAGAAGGAGCCGGGCAGTCAGCTGGGGATGGCGCTGTGCGCCAACCTGATGGAAATCAACCTGGATACCCAGGAGTTCGAGCCGCTGGCCGCCAAGTCCGTCACCAGCGATGACGCCAAGGTTTGGGACATCGAGCTGCAGGAGGGCTGGACCTTCCACGACGGCACCGCGGTGACCGCCCAGTCGTTCGCCGATGCCTGGAACGCCACCGCCACCGGCTCCAACGCCTGGCAGGGCAACGGCACCTTCGTCAGTTTCGAAGGCTACAAGGACCTGAACCCGGAGGACGGATCCAAGCCGAGCACCAAGACGATGTCCGGGGTCAAGGTCATCGACGACACCCACATGCAGGTCACGCTGACCGCCCCGAACCGCGACTTCCCCAAGATCCTGAGCACCAACCCCACCTGCCCCATGCCGGAGTCGGCCTTTGACGACCTGGACGCCTACGAGCAGAACCCCGTCTCCAACGGCCCCTACAAGTTCGTCTCCTGGGACCACAACCAGCAGGTTGTGCTGGAAAAGTGGGACGACTTCCAGGGTGCCCAGGGCTTCAGCGGCGGCGCCGATCAGCTGGTCGCCAAGATCTACACCGCAGTGGATCCGGCCTACACCGACATGACCGCCGGGAACCTGGACATGATCCGCAATGTGCCGGCGACCATGGTCGACAAGGCCAAGAACCAGCTCGGCGAGCAGGCCCTCTACGAGGTCAAGACCAGCTCCAAGCAGCAGACCCTGCAAATCCCGGAGTACGTGGACACCCTGAAGTCCCCGGCGCTGCGCAAGGCGATCTCCATGTCCATCGACCGTGAGGCGATCGCCCAGTCGCTGCTCAAGGGCCACTCCGAGCCCTCCGACTCGCTGGTCCCGCCGTCCCTGGACTCCTACGTTGAGGGATCCTGCGAGGCCTGCGAATTCAACCCCGAGGAAGCCAAGAAGATCCTGGCCGATGACGGCGGCTTCGACGGCACACTGATCATCGAAAGCGATTCGGCCTCCGACCAGCAGCTGGTGCAGGCCATCGCCAAGCAGATCCAGGACAACCTGGGCATCAAGGTGCAGATGAAGCCGATGCTGGGAACCGAACTGTCCGAGCGGCGCAACTCCCAGAAGCTGGAAGGGTCGGCCTTTGGGCTGTGGGGCTGGTCCTACAAGTCCCCGGACCAGTACCTGAGCCAGTATGAAACCGGCGGCGACGGCAACTCGGCCACCGCCTACTCCAACCCGGAGGTCGACAAGCTGGTCAAGGCCGCCCGCGCCGAAATGGACGACGCCAAGTCGACCGAGCTGTTCAAGCAGGCCGAGGCCCTGATCATCAAGGACATGCCGGCCATCCCGCTGTTCATCCCCACCGACTACGGTCTTCAGTCCGGCTGCGCCGAACTGAATGACGTGCAGGGCGACCTGCAGTACTACCGCGCGGGCTACACCTGCTAACCAGATCGAACATGGACTTGGACCCGTGGTCCCACGGGTCCAAGTCTCTTTATCGAACAAAGAGGTAAGCAAATGCTGGGTTACACCCTACGGCGTGTGGCACAAATGATCCCGGTGCTGCTGGGAGCAACATTCATCATCTACGCCCTGACCTTCCTGATGCCGGGCGACCCGATTTCCGCCCTGACCGGTGAGCGGCCCCTGCCGGAGGCCACCGTGGCGCAGATCCGCCAGGCCTACCACCTGGATGATCCGTTCCTGGTGCAGTACGGCAACTACATGCTCGGCGTTTTCCAGGGCAACTTCGGCATCGACTTCTTCGGTCGGCCGGTCCTGGACCTGATCCTCGAACGCCTGCCGGTCACCTTCACCCTGGCCCTGACCGCCTGGGTGCTCAAGCTGATCATCGGCCTGGTCATTGGCGTGTACGGCGGGCTGCGCAACGGGCGGGCCGGAGACCACTTCGCGCTGGTGTTCACCGTCATCTTCATGGGTGTGCCCGGTTTCGTGATTGCCCTGGGTGCCCAGACCTACTTTGGTGTGCACCTGGGCTGGGTGGAGCCGGCCGGCATCCGGGCCGGTTGGCCCATGGCGTTCATCCTGCCGGCCTTGGTCATGGCGTTTGAAGCCGCCGCCGGCCTGGCCCGGCTCACCCGCACCTCACTGGTGGACGTGCTGCGTGCCGAGTACCTGCGCACCGCCAAGGCCAAGGGGCTTTCCCCGCGCCGCATCATTTGGGGGCACGCGCTGCGCAACTCGATGATCCCGGTGGTGACCTACCTGGGCCTGAGCCTGGCCGGCATGCTGGGCGGCGCGGTGATCATCGAGGCCATCTTCAACATCCCCGGCATCGGGGGACTGATGGTCAGCTCCATCAACAACAAGGAAGGCACCGTGGTCGTGGGCATCGCCACCCTGCTGGTGCTGGTTTACCTGGTCTTCAACCTGCTTGTTGACCTGACCTACGGCCTGATCGATCCACGGGTGAGAATATGAGTAACGTTACCGCGACCGTCGCCTCCGGGGACGGGGCAGAAGCCGTCGAGCGCGAACCGGACCAGCCCAAGGGCACGCACCGCCGCTGGTGGCTGCGTCCGCGCTTCGCGATCTCCGGGGCCATCGTTCTGCTGATGGTGCTGATGGCGGCCTTCCCGCAGCTGTTCACCGGCTTCGGACCCGGGCCGACCGAGAACTGCGACATCCTCAAATCAAACCTGCCGCCCAGTGCCGAGCACATCTTCGGCATCGACATCCAGGGCTGCGACTACTACACGAACGTGATCTACGGGGCCCGGGCCTCGATCCTGGTCGGCGTGCTCGTCTCGGCCATCGCCTTTGCGATCGCGGCCATCGTCGGGGCCATTGCCGGGTATTTCGGCGGTTGGGTCGACGCGGTCATCTCCCGCATCTGCGACATGGCCTTCGGGCTGCCGTTCATCCTGGCGGCCATCGTGGTGCTGCAGCTCTTCGGGGAGCGCAACGTGTGGACCGTGATCTTTGCCCTGGCCCTGTTCAGCTGGCCGGGTGGCGTCCGCTTCATGCGCTCCTCCGTCATGGAGGTGCGCCACCGCGAATACGTTCAGGCAGCCAAGCTGCTGGGCGCCGGCAACGGGCGGATCATCCGCAAGCACATCATGCCCAACGCGATCACCCCGCTGCTGGTGCTGCAGACCCTGGGCGTGGGCGGGATGATCTCCGCCGAGGCCGGGCTGACGTTCATCGGCATCGGCCTGACGCCCCCGGCCGTCTCCTGGGGGCTGCAGTTGGCCGCCGCGCGCGACTACATCGATGCGGCACCGCACCTGCTGATCTTCCCGGCAGTCTTCCTGACGATCACGGTGCTGGGCTTCGTGCTGTTCGGTGAAGCCATCCGCGACGAATTCGACCCGAAGGGCAAATGATGATTCCAACAACCCAGGCCCAGCATCACAAGCTGCTCTCGGTGAGCAACCTGCGCGTTGAGTTCGCCACCGCACAGGGGGTGGCGACCGCCATCAATGGTGTCAACCTGTCGGTCCAGGCCGGGCAGTCCCTGGGGATCCTGGGCGAGTCCGGCTCCGGCAAGTCCGTCACCGCCCGCACCATCATGGGGTTGCTGGATACCCCTCCGGCCCGGGTGGTCGACGGGGAAATCCTGCTGGATGGGGAGGACCTGCTCTCCATCAGCGCCAAGCGGCGCCGCCAGCTGACCGGTCCGAAGGTTTCCATGGTGTTCCAGGATGCCCTTAGCGCCCTGAATCCGGTTCATCCGGTGGGGCGGCAGATCGGTGAACTGTACCGGGTGCACCGCGGGATGAGCCGAACCGCAGCGAAGAAGGCCGCCATCGAAATGATGGACCGGGTCAAGATCCCCGCCTCGGCCAGCCGCGTGAACGACTACCCGCACCAGTTCTCCGGCGGGATGCGCCAGCGCATCGTCATCGCCATGGCACTGGCGCTGGGCCCGGAACTGCTGATCGCCGACGAGCCGACCACGGCGCTGGATGTCACGGTGCAGGCCCAGATCCTGCAGCTGCTCAAGGAACAGCAGGCCGAGAACAACATGGGCCTGATCCTGATCACCCACGACATCTCGGTGGTGCGTGAGGTGACCGACCAGGTGGCGGTGATGTACGCCGGGCGGATCATCGAGAACGGCCCGACCGCCCAGGTGCTGGATGAGCCGGCCCATCCCTACACCAAGGGGCTGGCCGAATCCATCGCCAGCGAGGAGCTCAAGGGCCAGTTGCTGCCGGCGATCCCCGGCAGCCCGCCGGACCTGCTGGCCCTGCCGGCCGGGTGCTCCTTCGCCGATCGCTGCCGGTACGTCACCGAGCACTGCACCACCGCGGTGCCGCCACTGGAACAGATTGACCCACAGCGCCACACCGCCTGCTTCAACTACCGGGAGGTCGAAAGCCTTGTCACTCACCGAAACTGAACTCGGCTTCACCGCCCAGAGCCATGAATCGATCATGGAGCTGCGCGGGGTCAAACAGCACTATCCGGTCGCCCGCCCGCTGCCCTTTGGGCCGCGCAAGGTCGTCAAGGCCCTGGACGGGGTGGATCTGCAGGTCGCCGGCGGCCGAACCCTGGGCGTGATCGGTGAAAGCGGGTGCGGCAAGTCCACCCTGGCCCGGATCATGAGCGGTCTGGAAAAGCCGACCGAGGGGCAGGTGCTGTTCCAGGGGGTCGACATCAACTCCCTGCACGGCGCCGAACGCGCCGAGATGCGGCGCAACATCCAGCTGATCTTCCAGGACCCCTATGCGTCGCTGAACCCGCGCATGACCATCGAACAAATCCTGCTCGAGCCCTTCGAAATCCACCCGGAGCTGGTGCGGCCCTCCGCCCGCCGGGCCAAGGTGCGCGAGCTGATGGAACTTGTCGGACTGAACCCGGACCATCTGGAGCGCTACCCGCACAACTTTTCCGGCGGCCAGCAGCAGCGGATCGGGATCGCCCGGGGCATTGCGCTGAACCCCAAGGTGCTGATCTGCGACGAGGCGGTCTCCGCCCTGGACGTCTCGGTGCGCGCCCAGGTGGTGAACCTGCTGATGCAGCTGCAGCGCGAGCTGGGGCTCAGCTACGTGTTCATCGCCCACGACCTGCAGATCGTGCGCCACATTTCCGACAGCGTCGCCACCATGTACCTGGGGCGCGTGGTGGAAACCGGCACCTACGACCAGGTGTACGACGACAGCGCCCACCCCTACACCCAGGCGCTGCTCTCGGCCGCGCCGGAGCTGCGTCGTGGCGATGGCACCGACCGGAAGCTGATCATGCTCCAGGGCGACCCGCCCTCGCCCATTGATCCACCCACCGGCTGCCGCTTCCACACCCGTTGCCCGATCGCGCAGCCCAGTTGTGCGCTGGGTGAACCGGCACTGGAGCCCTGGCGCGATGACCACCAGGTGCGGTGCTATTTCCCCGGCCCAATTTCTGTCAAAGCAGAGTAGATGCTCCGTGCCCCGCACGGAATCAAAGGAGAAGAATTAATGGATCTCAAAGTAGGAATCGTGGGCTTTGGCCTGCGCGCCTCACTGCACCGCTACGTACAGCGCCCGGGACAGGGCAGCGTGGTCAGCATCGTGTGCGACACCAGTGAGCGCGGACGGGCCGATGCGCGCAACGCCCTGCCCGAAAGCGTGGTCACCGACGATCTGCAGGAACTGCTGGACAGCGGTATTGACGCGGTTTTGGTGCTGACCCCCGACCACACCCACCGCGACGTCGTGGTGCGCACCCTGCAGGCCGGGATCCCAACCTTCTGCGAGAAGCCGCTGGACATCAGCACGCAGGCGGCCGACGAAATACTGCAGACCGCCTACCGCACCGGCGCCAGGCTCTACGTCGGCCACAACATGCGGCACATGCCGGTCATCCGCCAGCTCAAGCAGCTGATAGACGAGGGGGCAATCGGGCAGGTCAAGGCCGTGTGGTGCCGGCACTTCGTGGGCAATGGCGGGGACTACTACTTCAAGGACTGGCATGCCGAGCGCCGCTACTCCAATACCCTGCTGCTGCAAAAGGGAGCGCATGACATCGACGTGATCCACTGGCTGGCTGGCGGTTACAGCACCGAAGTTTCGGGACTGGGCGGCTTGACCGTGTACGGGGATGTGAGCGATCGGCGGGATAATTCGGACCGTCGCATGGGGGACTGGTTCTCGAAGGAGAACTGGCCGCCGACCGCGCAGAAGGACCTGAACCCGACCATCGATGTCGAAGACCTGTCGATGGTGCAGATGAAGCTGGACAATGGCGTCTTCGCCTCCTACCAGCAGTGCCACTTCACTCCGGACTACTGGCGCAACTACACAGTCATCGGCACCGAAGGACGCATCGAGAACTTCGGCGACGGGCCCGGCGAATCGATCTACCTCTGGAACACGCGCAGCACCAGCGGTTTTGCCGAACCGGACCGGAAGATCACCATCGAAGGAGACCCAGAAGGCCACGGCGGGGCCGATCCGGGGCTGATCGCCGAGTTCCTGCGCTTTGCCAGTGACGGCGGGGCAACCCAGACCTCCCCGCTTGCCGCGCGGGCCGCGGTGGCCGTGGGAGACCTTGGCGCCCAGTCGCTGCGCTCCGACGGCAGCAGCCAGAGCGTGCCGCCGCTGGACGCGGAGCTGGTCAACTACTTCGAGGCCAACCAGCAGTCGGTTAGCGTGTAGCGGACCCCGGGGTGCTGACCAGTTGCTGCACCGTGGCCTTGATCGCGGAAATCACCGTGTGAATAGTGCTGCGGTGCAGATGCTCGGAGCGAAGCAACAAGTCGATTTGTCGCCCCAGTCTCACCCCCTGCACCGGGCGTAAAGTCACCGCATTGCCCATACTGCGCCGTGCCGTGTAGCGTGGCAGGATCCCCAGGCAGCCACTGGCCTCAACCAGCGCCGCGGCCGTGGAGTAGTCGTTGACCCGGTGCTCCGCCTTCGCCTCGGCGCCGCCCAGCGCGGCAATTACCTCCAACACGTCAGCGGGTGAATAACCGCTACGCGAGACAACCCACGGCTCTCCGACGACCTGCTGCGGGGTCAGCTGGTCAAACTGCGCCAATCGGTGCTCACGCTGCATGGCCACATCCAGGGGTTCGAAGGCCAGCGGGATCACCGCAATATTCGAGGGCCACCGTTCGGTGTGCGGCATCCGGTGGGCCAGCACAAGATCGTAGCTGGACGTTAGCGCCGGAAACTGCGGCTGCGAAACATCTTCGTCGAAGAACTGCAGCTTCGGCATTCGGTGATCTTCCAAGGCCAGCAACGGGGCAA
Source organism: Glutamicibacter sp. V16R2B1 (assembly GCF_005774635.1). Taxonomy (NCBI): domain Bacteria; kingdom Bacillati; phylum Actinomycetota; class Actinomycetes; order Micrococcales; family Micrococcaceae; genus Glutamicibacter; species Glutamicibacter sp. V16R2B1. Next base: position 54,506 of record NZ_VATX01000010.1, on the reverse strand, counting down.
AAATGGTCTGCCCAATCGAATGGAATCCGGCAATCCTGATTGGCCGATCCTGCTCGTGCTGCTCGGTTTCAATCTGGGCCGTCGCCGAGGCCAGCGTGGAAGCCACGTCGGCGGCCGCCGAAGCCAGGATCTGTCCGGCATCGGTCAACACCAGGGCGCGTCCGGACTTTTTAGTCAGTGGAACATCGAACTGGCGCTGCAGCTGGGCCAGGTGCTGTGAGATCGCCGAGGGGGAGACGAACAGCGATTTGGCCACGGCGTTGACGCTGCCCAGATCCCCGAGCTCGCGCAGAATGCGCAACTGATGCAATTCCATAAGTAGATGCTAAATCAACAATTCAGAAAATCAGCGGATGACTAATGTGTCATTGCCTGGCATGACCTGCAACACTTGAAGTAATCCGACATGCTGCGTCCCGGCGGGCGCCCGGAACCGAAGGTAGAACACGATGAAAGCACTGTACAAGGCCAATCCCGAGGCAGGTCTGGAACTTGTCGACCGGCCTGAACCGGAAACCGGTGTCCACGACGTCAAGATCCGGGTGATGACCACCGGAATCTGCGGCACCGACCTGCACATCGAGGCCTACGATGACGCGGCCAAATCCATGATCAACACACCACTGATCCCGGGCCATGAATTCTATGGCGAGGTCGTGGAGGTCGGTTCCTTCGTGCATGGCGTCCAGATCGGGGACCGGGTCTCGGGCGAAGGGCACATTGTCTGCGGGCTGTGCCGCAACTGCCGCGCCGGCCGCCGCCAGATGTGCATCAACGTCAGCTCCGTGGGCGTGCAGCGCGACGGCGCGTTCGCCGAATACGTGGTCATCCCCGAAAGCAATGTCTGGGTTCACCAGGACGAGAAGATCACCCCCCTGCTGGGCGCCATCTTCGACCCCTTCGGCAATGCGGTGCACACCGCCCTGCAGTTTCCGATGGTGGGCGACGACGTGCTGATCACCGGCGCTGGGCCCATCGGACTCATGGCGGTGGCGGTGGCCCGCCACGTCGGTGCCCGCCGCATCGCCATCACCGATGTCTCCGAGCAGCGGCTGGACCTGGCCGCCGCCATGGGCGCAGACCTCGCGGTGAACGTCAGCGAGTCGCGCATCGCCCAGGCGCAGCAGCAGCTGGGCCTGCTGGAAGGCTTTGATTTCGGCATGGAAATGTCCGGGCATTCCTCGGCACTGCCGGAAATGATCAACAACATGAACCACGGCGGCAAGATCTGCATGCTTGGACTGCCCAGCGCCCCCATCGACATCGACTGGGGCAAGGTGGTGACCCATATGCTGACCCTGAAGGGAATCTACGGCCGCGAGATGTACGAGACCTGGTACGCGATGAGCGCCATGCTCACCAGCTCGGATCTCATGCGCGAGCGGATTTCCTCGGTGGTTACCGATTTCCTTCCCGCCTCCCAATGGCAGGACGGGTTCGCCGCGGCCAAGGCCGGACAGGGCGGAAAAGTAGTACTTGACTGGACCGTTTTCTAGGAGCGAGACAATGTACACGGACATGAAAGAGCAGCTGGCAACCGAACTGCAGGAGCTGCGCGAGTCGGGACTCTACAAGGCTGAACGCCATATTGATTCCCCGCAGTCGGCGCGCATCCAGGCCGGGGCCCTGGGGGATGAGGCGCGCGAGGTGCTGAACTTCTGCGCGAACAACTACCTGGGGTTGGCCGATGATGAACGGATCATCGCTGCCGCCAAGCAGGCACTGGACGAGCGAGGTTTCGGAATGGCCTCGGTGCGCTTCATTTGCGGCACGCAGGATATCCACCTGGAGCTGGAGCAGCGGCTGTCGGCCTTTTTGGGCACCGATGACACCATCTTGTTCTCCAGCTGCTTCGACGCCAACGGGGGAGTGTTCGAATCCCTGTTTGGGGCCCAGGACGCCATCATCTCCGATGCACTGAACCACGCCTCGATTATTGACGGCATCCGCCTGTCCAAGGCAGCCCGCTTCCGCTACGCCAACCGGGACATGGCTGACCTGGAGAAGCAGCTGCAGGCCGCCGCGCAGCTGAACGACGGCGCCGGTGCACGTCGGACCATCATCGTCACCGACGGGGTGTTCTCCATGGATGGCTACCTGGCGCCGTTGGAACAGATCTGCGACCTGGCGGATCAGTACGGTGCGCTGGTGATGGTTGATGACTCGCATGCCGTGGGCTTCATGGGCCCCACCGGCGCCGGCACCCCGGAGCACGCCGGGGTTTCTGAGCGCGTGGACATCTACACCGGCACCTTTGGCAAGGCCTTGGGCGGGGCTTCGGGCGGCTATGTCGCAGGACGGGCGGAGATCGTGGAGATGCTGCGCCAAAAGGCCCGCCCCTACCTGTTCTCCAATTCCCTGGCCCCCTCGATTGTGTCGGCCACCCTCACCGCCCTGGAGCTGGTGGCAGGTTCCGGACAGCTGCGCGAGAAGCTGGAAGACAACGCGAAGCTGTTCCGCACCAAGATGGCCGAGGCCGGCTTCGAGCTGCTTGACGGCGAGCACGCGATCATCCCGGTGATGTTCGGCGACGCCGTGCTGGCCGGCCGCATCGCGGCACAGATGCTCGAGCGCGGGGTCTTTGTCACCGCCTTCAGCTACCCGGTGGTCCCCAAGGGCCAGGCGCGCATTCGTGTGCAGCTCTCGGCGGCGCACTCGGCCGAGGACATCGAGCGTTGCGTGCAGGCGTTCATCGATTCCCGACAGGCCGTCTCCCAGGAGGCGTAGTCCCCGCCGTTGTCTGGGATCCCGGACGTAGGTCGCTGACCGGGCCCGCTCCCGGCCCATCCGATCCGATACGGTCTAACCAACGGTGCCCAGCTTCCAGCCGGGCACCGTTGGAGTCGTTTCAGGACGTGGAAGGGGAACTTGTGGCAAGCCTGCTGCTGACAAATATTGCCCAGCTCAATACCATCGATGCCGAGGGGACGGTTCTTGCCGATGCCGCGGTATTGATCGAAAACGGTCTCATCGCCTGGAGCGGCCCGGCGGGGCAGGCCCCTGAGGCCGAGGAGACCCACGACCTGGGCGGGCGCGCAGTGCTTCCCGGATGGGTCGATTCGCACAGCCACTTGATCTTCGGCGGCGATCGGGCCGATGAATTCGTTGCCCGGATGGCCGGGCAGGACTATGCGGCCGGCGGCATTGCCGTGACCACCTCCGCCACCCGTTCCCTGGACGACCAGCAGCTGGCGACCGCGGTGCGTGAACGTCGGGCCGAAGCCTTGTCCATGGGTACCACCTGGATGGAAACCAAAACGGGATACGGCTTGGACGTGGCCGAGGAAGCCCGCCATGCCCGCATCGCCCGTCCGCTGGTGGAACAGTTAACGTTCCTGGGAGCCCATCTGGTGCCAGCCGGTTGGGACGCGGAGCAGTACACGCAGACCGTCGCCGGTCCGATGCTGGACGAGGTGGCCGGGGATGTTGACTTCGTCGACGTCTTCTGTGAACGAGGCGCCTTCACCGAGGAGCAAGCACGCCAGGTGCTGCAGGCGGCCACGCACCGGGGAATCGCCACCAAGGTCCATGGCAACCAACTCGGCCCGGGTCCTGGAGTCCGACTGGCCGTTGAATTTGGCAGCCGGTCGGTGGACCATGTGAACTACCTGGACCGGCAGGACGTCGCCGCGCTCGCAGGCAGCTGGGCCCACTGGGAACAGGCAACCCGTACCGGACGGCCCGGGGTGGTGGCCACCTGCCTGCCGGCCTGCGATCTGTCCACCCGCCAACCCCTGGCCCCGGGACGCGACCTGCTCGACGCCGGGGCTGTGATCGCGTTGGCCAGCAACTGCAATCCGGGCACCAGCTACACCAGCAACATGAACTTCGTCGTGGCCACGGCCGTCCTGCAGATGCACCTGAGCCTGCCCGAGGCGCTGGAGGCGGCCACGTATGGCGGGGCGTTGGCCCTCGGCGTCCAGGACCACGTCGGCTCCATCGAAGTGGGCAAGCGGGCTGACCTGCATGTGCTCGATGCCCCGTCCGCGGCGCATTTGGCCTACCGCCCGGGCATGCCACTGACCTACGCGGTCTACCAGGCGGGGCAACGACGCGTCTGATCCTCGCATCGCAAGCTCCTTAGATGTTGTCCCAGTAGGTGTTGCGCTGCGGGGTTTGGGTGGGGTCGATGTGCTTTGGCATGATCACGTGGGGCAGTCCCTTGTAGTTGACGACCTTGATGATCCCAGCCTGCTCCGCAGTGTGGTCATTGCGGCACATCAGCGACCCGGAACCGATCCTGGTCCGGCACCCGCCCTTCCAGCCCCCGCCCTCGAAATGGTGGACGTCGCAGTTTTCCGGTGGTTCGGTGCACCCGGGAACGATGCAGCCCTTGTCCCGGCAGATGATCCCATCGCGGAGGTAGTCGGGGTAGAAGCGGCTGGCCCTGCCCAGATCCAATATCTGGCTCTCACCGCCAAACACGACCGGGATTATGTCGGCTTCAGTTAGCAGTCGTCGCAGCTCGCCCGGAGTGAGCCTCACGCCGTGCGTGGTGATTCCATGGGCCGTCGCCAGATCCCGCAGGTCATCGAGCTGCATGAAGACCATTAGCTGCGGTCGGATGGCCTTGGTCTTGGCGGTTCCCGAACCATTCTGCCGAATGAGGGTCATCATCGCGTTCATTCGCCGCATGGGGACCGGAACCTGCAGATCGATCTGTTCGGCCGGCGAAAGGCCCTCGGTATTCTCCGGAATCTGGGCACCAGTTGGCCCGGCCGCAGATCCTGTTTCCCCGGTTTCGTCCACCGCCCACGGGGGAGGGGGATCGGTGGGCTGCAGCCAGCTGGGTGTTTGCGTGCTGTCCACTGCCGGATTCGCTTCCCGTCCGGCCAAGTTCTCTTCATCCGGCTGCCGGGTGCGGGCTGCGGCACCGGCCTTGGTCCGGGGATTGTCGGCCTGCGCCACCAGGGAGCGCATGAAGCCGGCATCGGAGCCGCGCACCCGCAGGACGTACTCGTCGACCCCGTTGATGCTGCGGCGTTTGAACAACCCCAGTTCCGGGGTGGCGGCCTCGGCGTTTTCCTCCTTGTACTTCTTGACCAGTTCGTTCACCTGCTTCTTCGCGGTGCGCGGCTCATTGCCCTCCAGGATCTGCACCGCGCGTTCTTCCAGCGACGGCCCATCTTGCTGCCGGGCGGCAGGCGGCAAGGGGGCTCCCTCGCCGATGGTGTCCTTGGGCTCCAGCCTGTTCAGGCTGCGGGCCGTTTGGAGGGTCGCGCGCGGATCAACCGCGGGATCCTGGTAGGTGGTGCCCAACTGCTCGAAACGCGGTGTGGTGAGCGTTCCGGCAATGGTGACCCGCCCGATGACCAGGTGCGCGTCATTGAGCATGCCCTCGGCCTCGAAATAGGTGATTCGCAACCAGGCGGCCAGGAAATCCGCCGTGGTCTTGTAGCAGGGCCGGCCGGCGGCATACCTGGCCGGCCGCGAGTAGTCGGTCCTGCCCTCGCGCAGGTCGTCGTACTCTTCCAGGTCCAGTGTGTGGGCACCGGTGGCTTCGGCCAGCAGGGCCAGCTCCAGCCGGGCGCGGCTGATGCGGTGCGAGAGGCTTTCAACTATGCTGCCCATTTCGGCGGCAACGCGGGGGTCGGAACGGTGGGTGGCCGCCTGCAGCACGTTGTCCAGGATTTCCAGATTCAGCCGTGCCGTTTCGGCCAGCACTTGCCCCGATAATCGGGAACCGCCGGCCGCAGCGGCCCGGCGCAGCGCCTCCATTGCGGAGGCCAGGGAGATGGTGTTCATGGACCCAGTCTCGGTGCCGCCCAACGTCGGGGCTTCCAAGAAGCGGCGGGTTGGGGATAAACGCCTTCCGGCGCCGGAAGAGACGTGGCTGGACCAGGCGGGCGGTGCCGCGCGAGGGCGGCGGTGCCTCAATGGTGTCCGGGAGCAACGGGATGAGCCGGCGGGCCCCGGTGCACGCCAAGAGCGGAATTCATGTCATGTTCGCCGAAATCCGGCGGCGTGTGACCGGCTTCATGATAGACAAGGACTATGGCTACTACTGCAATTGATGGAAACCCAGTCCAGACCGTAGGCGAGCTGCCGGCCGTTGGCGCCAAGGCTCCCGAATTCACCCTGACCGGCACCGATCTTCAGGACGTGACCAGCGCGTCCCTGGCCGGCCGCCGCGTCGTGCTGAACATCTTCCCGTCGGTGGACACCGGCGTCTGCGCCGCCAGCGTACGCCGCTTCAACGAACTGGCCTCGGGCCTGGAGAACACCACCGTGGTGTGCGCCTCCAAGGACCTGCCGATGGCCCTGGGCCGCTTCTGCGGTGCCGAGGGCCTGGAGAACGTGGTCGCCGCCTCGGCGTTCCGTTCCAGCTTCGGCGAGGACTACGGCGTCACCCAGGCCGACGGCCCGCTGCGCGGCCTGCTGGCCCGCACCGTGATCATCCTGGATGAGGAGGGCAAGGTGATCTACAGCCAGCTGGTTCCGGAGATCAAGACCGAACCGGACTACGACGCCGCGATCGCCGCGCTGAGCTAAGCCCGGCAGCCAAGGAAACCGGCGCCCACACCCCTGTGCTTCAGGGGCGTGGGCGCCGGTTCGCGTTAATCGGTGCGCGGCGGCCTTTGGCCGGGGCAGGGTGCATGCTTAGAGCGGTCGTCCTTGGCGGAAGACCTGAAGCAGCTCCAGGTCCTGGTCGACCACCAGCACATCGGCGCTCCGTCCGCTGCGCAGGGCACCGGCGGTGTCCTGCAGGCCCAGCAACCGGGCCGGGACCGCCGTCGCGGAGAGCAGGGCCTGCTCCAGCGGCACCCCACCGGCCACCGCCCGGCGCACGACATCCAGCAGGGTGGCGGTGCCCCCGGCCAGCGAGCCGTCCGAGCTGAGCCGGGCCTGCCCGTCGGCGACGGTGACCTGCTGCGGGCCCAGCTCATAGTTCCCGTCCGCCAGCCCGGTGGCGGCCATCGAATCGGTGACCAGCACGATGTTCGCGGCCCCCACCAGGGTGAACACCATGCGCACGGTGTCCGGGTCCAGATGCACCCCGTCGGCGATGAGCTCCACCACCGCCTGGCCCTGCCGGGCCTGTTCCAGGCAGGCGGCCAGCGGCCCGGGGCTGCGGTGATGCAGCGGCGGCATGCCGTTGAACAGGTGCGTCACCGTGGGGGTGGAGGGCATCGAGGCGTGGGCGCTCAGCCGGCGGTGGGCGTGGCGCAGCGAGTTGGCGGCTTGCGCGGTGCTCGAATCGGTGTGTCCAAGGGAGGGCAGCACGCCCAGGTCGACCAGCTGCCCGATCAGCTCGCTGCTGCCAGCGCGTTCCGGGGCGTAGGTCATGGTGCGCAGCGTGCCGCGGCAGGCGGCGGCCAGATCGGCAACGAAGCGGGGATCGGGATCGCCCAGGTAGCGCGGATCCTGCGCGCCGCAGCGCGCCTCGGAGAGGAAAGGTCCCTCGGCGTGGATGCCGGCCAGCAGCCCGGCCTCGACGAAGTCGGCCAGGGTGGCCGCGGCCTGCAGCATCGTGCCGCGCTCCGCGGTGACCAGGGAGCCAAGCAGCGTGGTGGTTCCGGCGCGGTGCAGGAAGTCGATGGCCTGGGCCACGGGGCCCGGCTGGGCGTTGGGGAAGTCGGCACCCACCGCGCCGTGGCAGTGCAGGTCGATCAGCCCGGGCAGCAGCTGGGCGCCCTCTGGCACCGGCCGGACGGTGAACGCCGCGGCATCGGCCCGGGCCAGGAACTGCGCGCGCGTGCCGGAAAAGGCGATGCGCTCGCCGGTGACGGCCAGCGCCCCGTCCGGCACGTGGGATCCGTCGGTGTGCAGGGGCGCGAAGATGACAAAACTGGTGCTGGGCATGGGATTAGTTTAGCGCCGGGGGTACCGCGTCCCGGGTGCCGGGGCGCTGGATGACCCGTGCTGCGGGCAGGGCGGGCAGGCGGGTGGGCGGTGCATGCCTTTCCTTGCGCGGAAGTACGACGTATACTCGTCTTAGATCGTTTCTGATTGTTAAACGGTAGAAACAATCATAAATAAGCATCACTGAGGTGAGTTGCACGCTCTGCGGAAGAATCGTGCCTGAAAGGTGGAGAACAATGAGTGAGAACACTGTGCCCGGGGCACATATGGAAGCCGAACTGCTCTCGCAGCCGGAGATGTGGACCCGGGCGGTCAGCCAGCAGCAGGCCGAGGACCTGCTGCCGGCCCCCGGCCAGAAGGTCGCGGTCGTGGGCTGCGGCACCTCCTGGTTCATGGCCGAAGCCTATGCGGCGGCCCGTGAGGCCGCCGGGTTGGGCGTGACCGACGCCTTCGCCGCCTCCGAGGCCCCGCTGGCCACGCGCGACTACGATGCGCTGGTGGCCATCACCCGCTCCGGCACCACCTCCGAGGTGCTGGACCTGCTGGAGCGGTTCGGCGGCCGGCTGCGCACCATCGCCCTGGTCGGTGACATCGACTCGCCGATCGCCTCCAAGGTCGATGCGATGATCGCCCTGCCGTACGCCGATGAGCAGTCGGTGGTGCAGACCCGCTTCGCCACCACTGCCCTGGCCTACCTGCTCTCCAGCACCGGGATGGACCTGGAGCCGGCCATCGCCCAGGCCACCGAGCTGCTGGGGCAGGAAACCGAGCAGGCGCTGATCGACGCGGAGCAGTTCACCTTCCTGGGCCGCGGCTACAGCGTCGGGCTGGCCCATGAGGCGGCGCTGAAGATGCGTGAAGCCGTGCAGGGCTGGACCGAGGCCTACCCGGCCATGGACTACCGCCACGGCCCGATCTCGATCGCCGCTGCGAACCGGGTGACCTGGATGCTCGGGGAGCAGCCCGAGGGCCTGGACCAGCAGCTGGCGCCCACCGGCGCGCTCTACCTGAACCGGGACCTGCATCCGCTGGCCGAGCTCGCCCAGATCCACAAGGTCACCCTGGACCGGGCCCGCGCGCGCGGAATGAATCCGGACACCCCGCGCAACCTGACCCGTTCGGTCATCCTGGAGCACTAGCAAATGGGTACCGGGCACTACCTGGTCTTCGACGTCGGCGGCACCGATGTGAAGGCGGGCCTGGCCGACGCCGGCGGCCAGCTGCACCACGTGCGGCGCCAGCCCACGGCCATCGCCGCACCGGGCGAGGATCCGGCGGCCGTGCTGATCGAACAGCTGGCCACCCTGGCCGGGACGCTGCGCCAGACCGCGCACGAGCCGCCGCGGGCGGTGGGCCTGGCCGTGTGCGGGCTGGTCGACGCCCCGGCCGGCATCGGGCGCTATTCGGCGAACCTGGGCTGGGTGGATGCACCGCTGCGCCAGATGGCGCAGGACGCGCTGGGCCTGCCGGTCGGCTTCGGACACGATGTGGCCACCGCCGCCCGCGCCGAACTGGAGCTGGGCGCCGGGGCCCAGGACCCGCAGTTGCGCCGCAACAGTGCCCTGCTGATCATCGGCACCGGCATCGCCTCCACCCTGGTGGTCGAGGGGCAGGTGGTCAGCTCCGAAGGGTACGCCGGGGAACTGGGCCACGCCCAGGTGCCCGGCGGGCTGCCGTGCAAGTGCGGGGCCACCGGCTGCCTGGAAACCATCGCCTCGGCCGGGGCCATTGCCCGGCTCTACAGCCAGCAGGCCAGCGCCGTGCCCGGGGCAGAGCAGGTGTTCGCCGCCCGGGCGGCCGGGGACAGCATCGCCGGGCAGGTGATCGAGCAGGCCATCGAGGCGCTGAGCTTCACCCTGGCCCAGCTGTGCGCCACCACCGCCCCCTACGGGATTGTCATCGGCGGGGGACTGGCCCAGGCCGGCCCTCCCTTCTTTGCCGAACTGGGCCAGGCGCTGGAACGCCGGTTGTCCTTCCACCGCCGCCCGCGCCTGGTTCCGGCCGCCCTGGGCGCCGACGCCGGGCTGCAGGGCGCCTGGCTGCTGGCCCGCCAGACCACCACCACGGGAGGGACCCCATGATCCTGACGCTTACCCCCAACCCGGCGATCGACGAGAGCTACCAGGTTCCCGGGATCACCCTGGACACCAGCCACCGAGTGCCGATGCCGCTGTGGCGGGCCGGGGGCAAGGGGATCAACGTCGCCCGGGTGCTTGAACAGCTCGGCTACCGCGCCCTGGCGCTTTTTCCCAGCGGCGGGACCAGCGGCGAGGCGCTGTGCTCCGAACTGCGGGCCGCACACCTGGCCCACCACGCGGTTCCGGTGTCCGGGCAGACCCGGCGTTCGATGGCGTTCCATGACCCGCAGGCCAACACCACCACGCTGTTCAACCAAAGCGGTGAGCCGCTGCGCCAGGAGGACATCCAGGCGCTGGAAAACGAGTTCATTCGGCTGCTGCCCACCTGCCGGGCGGTGACGATCAACGGGTCCTGGCCCCCACACACCCCCGCGGACCTGCTGCCGCGGCTGATCACCGCGGCCCGGCGGGCCGGGGTGTGGGTGCTGGCCGATGCCAGCGGCGAGGCGCTGCTGCAGGCCGCCCGGGCCGGTGCGGTGCTCAAGCCCAATGAGCATGAGCTGCGCGAGGCCACCGGGTGCAGCAGCCTGTCTCAGGGGGCCCGGCAGCTGCTGGAGCTGGGCGCCCCCGCCGTTTTCGCCAGCGCCGGGGCCGACGGGCTCTACCACTTCGCCCCTTCGCAACCGGTGACCCACGCACTGTTGCCGCAGGCGTTGAGCGGCAACCCCACCGGGGCCGGGGATTCGGCGGTGGCCGCGCTGGCGGCCAGCGCCCTGCAGGGCCTGGAGATCGAGCCGACGCTGCGCCGGGCCGTGGCCTGGTCCGCGGCCACGGTGCTGATGCCCACCGCCGGGGCGGTGCACCCCAGCTACCAGCAGCTGGCCCGGGAGGTCATCTGCCAAACCCTGTCCACCGACGCACACCACTAAGGAACCGCATGCCACTTGTACCCACCGCCCAGATCATGGACCAGGCCGTTCGCGCGGCGCGCGGGCAGGGCGCGTTTAACGTCATCCACCTGGAGACCGCGCAGGCCCTGATCACCGCCGCCGAGCAGGCCGCCGTGCCGGTGATCCTGCAGATCAGCGAAAACTGCATGAAGTACCACGGCTCACTGGCGCCGCTGACCCTGGCCTGCAAGGCGCTGGCCGAGGAGTCCAGCGCCGAAATCGCGCTGCACCTGGACCACGCCGAGGATGAGGCCCTGGCCTACCAGGCGATCGAGCTGGGTTTCGGTTCGGTGATGTTTGACGGGGCGAAGCTGGAATTCGAGCAGAACGTGGCCGCCACCGCCCGGGTGGTGGCCGCGGCCCGCGAGGCCGGGGTCTATGTCGAGGCCGAGCTGGGGGAGATCGGCGGCAAGGACGGGGCCCACGCCCCCGGGGTGCGCACCGACCCGCAGGAGGCCGCGCTGTTCGTGCAGCGCACCGGGGTCGACGCCCTGGCGGTGGCCGTGGGATCCTCGCACGCCATGACCGAACGCAGTGCCAACCTGGACTTGGAGCTCATCGACCGGCTGGCGCGGCACCTGGAGGTTCCGCTGGTCCTGCATGGCTCCTCAGGGGTGCCCGATGCCGTCCTGCAGGAGGGCATCCGCGCCGGGCTGCGCAAGATCAACGTCTCCACGCACCTGAACGGCTTCTTCACCCGAGCGGTGCGCCAATGGCTGGATGAGAACCCCGCCGGGGTCGATTCGCGCAAGTACCTGGCGGCGGGACGCTCGGCGTTGTCCCGGGAAGCTGCCCGGCTGCTGGGCCTCTTCGCGGGCGCGTGAGCAGTTCTGATTCTTTGGTGCGCCAGTTGCCGGAATGGAACACCGAACCCTTGACGTGAGATAGATAACATCTCATAATCGTGAGTAACCTGATTTTTACTGATTTATTTCAGTACAAAAAATCTAGAATCACTCACTCGCATCGCAGGGGACTGGCAATGAAACGCACCAAACGGACAACACTGCTGGCTTTGTCTGCCATCGGGGCCCTGGCCCTGAGCAGCTGCGGATTTTCCGACAAGCCCGCCGAAGGCGGCGGGGGCGAGGGCGGGGAGGCCGTGACCCTGCAGATGCTGGTCCCGACCTACTCCACCGGCACCAAGGGCCTGTGGGAAGGGGTCATCAAGGACTTCGAAGCCGAACACGAGAACATCACCGTGAACCTCGAGGTGCAGTCCTGGGAAAACATCGAAAGCGTGCTGAAGACCAAGCTGCAGGGCAACCAGGCGCCGGATATCTACAACGGCGGAGCGTTCGCCGAATTCGCCGCCGAGGAACTGCTGGCCCCGGCCAGCGACATCGCTTCGCAGGAGACCCTGGCCGACTTCCAGGAAAGCTTCGCCGAGGCCGAGAAGTACGAGGGCACCCAGTACGGGCTGCCGCTGATTGCCTCGGCCCGCGCGTTGTTCTACAACAAGGACCTGATGGAGGAGGCCGGGGTTTCCCAGGTGCCCGGCACCTGGGATGAACTGCATGAGGCATCCAAGAAGATCAGCGAAAAGACCAAGGCCTCGGGCTACGGTATGCCGCTGGGCAGTGAAGAGGCCCAGGGCGAGAGCCTGATCTGGTTCGCCGGCAACGGTGGCAACTTCGGCACCGACGAACAGATCCAGGTCGACACCCCGGCCAACCTGGAAGCCGCGCAGTTCATGAAGAAGATGATCGATGACGGGGTGACGCAGAAGGACCCGGGTGCGACCCAGCGCACCCCGATGCTCAACACCTTCATCCAGGGCAAGATCGGCTTCGCCTACGGCCTGCCGCAGACCGTGGGCCAGATCGAGGACGAGAACCCGGACCTGAACTACGGCATCGCGCCGGTGGCCACCAAGACCGGGGACCCGGCCACCCTGGGCGTGGCCGACCGGCTGATGTCCTTCAGCGCCGATGAGGCGAAGAAGGAAGCGGTAGGCGAGTTCATGGACTACTTCTTCTCCTCCGAGGTCTACACCGACTGGGTCTCCACCGAGGGCTTCCTGCCCACCACGAAGTCGGGGTCCGAGGCCATGGCCGGGGATGAAACGCTCAAGCCGTTCCTGGACCTGCTGCCCAACGCCGTGTTCTACCCGACCACCAACCCGGCCTGGAACGCCACCGACGGTGCGTTCAAGTCCCTGATGGGTGAACTGGGAACCGGCAAGTCGGCCGAGGACGTGCTGAAGTCGATCCAGGCCAAGGCCGACGCCGCACGCTAACCGGCGGCAAACCACACCGATCCATGGCGGAGGCCCGGCGCTCGCAACACCAGGCCTCCGCCATTGTCGATTCCCCATCCCGCCACCGGCCCGCCCTACCGGCATCGGCAACCGCCACCGCCCGCTGCACCGCCCCGGCTGCCAGGGCGCCGGCGGGAGGGGACCAAGGAGCTAACCATGAGTGCACCACCCGTGCTCACTGCGGTTGAGCCGGCCAAACGCCGGCCCACCAGTGGGAACCAGTCCTTCTTCAGCTCACTGCCGTGGATCGGCCCGGCGCTGCTGCTGATCCTGGCCATGGTCGCCTTCCCGGCCGGCTACATGATCTTCAACTCCACCCGCAAGATCTCCCAGGTCGGCACGGACCTGCATTCGGTGGGGCTGGCAAACTTCGTGACCGTCTTCCAGGACCCGGCGCTGCCGCGAATCCTGCTGAACACCTTCGTGTGGGTGGTTTCCGTCGTGGGAATCACCGTGCTGCTCTCCCTGGCACTGGCCCAGTTCCTGAACAAGCCGTTCCCGGGACGAACGATCGTGCGCATGGCCGTGATCGTGCCCTGGGCGGCGTCGGTGGTCATGACCACCACCGTGTTCTACTACGGCCTGGACCCGAACTACGGGATCTTCAACAAGTTCCTGATGGACGTGGGGGTCCTGGATGAGGGGTTCGGCTGGACGAAGTCCGCGGTGCCGGCGATGTTCGTCTCGGTGATCGTGGCGATCTTCGTGTCGATCCCGTTCACCACCTACACGCTGCTGGCCGGGCTGCAGTCAATCCCCCAGGAGACGCTTGAGGCGGCCCGCGTGGATGGGGCCGGGCGCTGGCAGACCTACCTGTTCGTCATCCTGCCCCAGCTGCGTTCCGCGCTGGCGGTCTCGGTGCTGATCAACATCATCAACGTATTCAACAACCTGCCGATCCTGAAGGTGATGACCGGTTCGATCCCCGGAACGAACGCCGACACCCTGATGACCTACATCTTCAAGGTGCTGCAGTTCGACCGGCGCCTGGACATCTCCTCGGCCCTGTCGGTCGTGAACTTCGCGGTGGTGGTGCTCATCGTGGCGATCTACGTCAAGACCGTCAAGCCCATGAAGGAGGTCTGAGGTGGCACTGCTGGACGCCGCGGACCGCGCGCCGCGCAAGGTGGTCATCACCCGCATGGTCGTGGGGCTGCTGATCGCGGCCCTGTTCCTGATCCCGTACGCGACGATGTTCATCGGTTCGCTGAAGACCCAGAGCGAGATCCTCTCCATTCCGCCCTCCTATCTGCCCCAGGCCGGGGCGCAGTGGTCGAACTACGCCTCGATGTGGGACACCCCGGAGACCCCGGTGCCCTACAACCTGGTTTCCACGATCGTGATCTCGGTGTTTGCGACCCTGCTGGTGCTGCTGGTGGCGACCCCGGCCGCGTACTTCACCGCCCGGTTCAAGTTCCCGGGCAAGATGGTGTTCATGTTCCTGGTGATCGTCACCCAGATGCTGCAGCCGGCGGTGCTCACCGCGGGATTGTTCAAGCAGATGCTGGCCTGGAACATCCACGACACGTGGCTGGCGATGATCCTGATCAACGCCGCGTTCAATCTGGCGTTCGCGGTGTGGATCATGCACTCCTTCTTCGCCGCGGTGCCCCGTTCCATTGACGAGGCGGCGCAGATTGACGGGGCCGGGAAGCTGCGGGTGCTGTTCACCATCAACCTGCCGCTGGTGTGGCCCGGGATCGTGACCGCGGTGATCTTCACGTTCATTTCCTGCTGGAATGAATTCGCCGCCTCCCTGGTGATCCTGTCCACCGCCGAGAACCAGCCGCTGAGCGTGGCGCTGACCAAGTTCATCGGGCAGTACGCCACCGCCTGGCAGTACGTGTTCGGGGTTTCGATCGTGGCGATCGTGCCGGTGATCATCCTGTTCGCGTTGATTGAAAAGCGGCTGATCGGCGGGTTGGCGGCCGGTGCCGTGAAGTAGCGTGACCGGCGCGGCGCCGCGCTTTTGGCAGTTGGCGCCGGTGCGGTGTTGACTTAATCAACGGGCGCGTGTCCCCGCCGGGGGCGGCAGGCGGCGCCCGATCGCAGGCAGGGCGGCAGGAGGAACCAGGGAGAATGAAGCGCGAGGAGCGGCTGAACCACGTGCTGGATTTGCTGGCCCGGCACGGGAAGATCGATGTTGAGCAGATCGTGGAGCAGCTGGGGGTATCCGCGGCCACCGCCCGGCGTGACCTGGATTCGCTGGCGGCGGCCTCCCTGCTCACCCGCACCCACGGCGGGGCGGTCTCCAGCACCGTGGCCTACGACCTGCCCGCCCGCTACCAGAACGATTCGCGCGACGATGAGAAGGCGCAGATCGCCCGGGCGGCGGCGGCGATGGTGCGCCCGGACATGGTGGTTGGGCTTTCGGGCGGGACCACCACCAAGGCGATCGCCCACGAGCTGGGGATGCGCCAGGACCTGATCGGGGAGCCGGGGCGCATCACCCTGACGGTGGTGACCAACGCCGTGAACATTGCCGGGCTGCTGGCGGTGCGCCCGCACATCCGGGTGATGGTCACCGGCGGGGTGCTCAATGCCCGGTCCTATGAACTGGTCGGGCCGATGGCGCAGGCGGCGCTGGGCAAGATCACCATGGATTTGTGCTTCGTGGGGGTCAACGGGCTGGACCCGCGGCTGGGGCCGATGGTCTCGGATGAGATGGAGGCGGCGGTCAACGAGCTGATGGTCGCCCAGTCCCGGGACAGCTACCTGGTGCTGGACTCCTCCAAGGTGGGCACCCGCTCCTTTGTCATCCTGGACACCGCTAACCTCACCGGCATGATCACCGACCGGCAGCTGGATGCCGGCCAGCTTGCGGCCCTGGATGCGGCCGGGCTGAAGGTGCTCACCGCCTAGGGTGCCGCCCGCTGCGCGGCGCACCGCCCGGCGTGGGGCCTAGCCGCGTGCGGCGGCGGCCGCCGCCATGCGCAGGCGCGGGCCGATTTTGCGCAGCAGCTTGTCCAGCCGCGGATGATCGGTGCGCGCAATGGCGTCGCTGAAGCGCTCCAGGCTCATCAGCCCCAGCCAGATCCTGGCCCGGCGGGCCTGCCCGGGATCCGGAGCGACCTGGTCGATCAGGTCCTGGCCGTGCCACAGGCACAAGTAGGCGGTGTTCAGCGCCGGGTCCCAGGCCGCGGCCAGGTCCCAGTCCAGGATCCCAATCAGCTCCCCGTCGACCCAGTGCATGTTGTGCCCGGCCAGGTCCCCGTGCACCAGGCCCGGGGGCACCTGGGCCAGTTCGGGCAGCTGCTCCCACAGGGTGAGGGCCGCCGGGCGCAGCTCGAGCGGCAGCGCATCGTGGCTGGCCTGGCGGCGCTCGGTGGTCCACGGCCCGCCGAACGCGAACGGTTCGGCCAGCAGCGGGCGCAGCGTGTCGAGCTCTACCTCGGCCAGGGCATCGACCACCCGGCGCAGGATGCACGCATCGCCCCGGTGCGGTGGGTGCGCGGTGCCGGGAATGTAGCGCATCGCCACCGCCGCCAGCCCTTGCGCGTCAGTGGCGATCGGGCCCAGCGCGGTGGGCACCTGCCAGGCAAGGCGTTCGGAGACGGCCCGGTGCAGGGCCACGCTGCGGGGCATGGCCGCGCTGGCCTGCGGGGTGCGGGCCATGCGGATCACCGCCTGCTCGTTGCCCAGCAGCACCCGGTGGAACTGCCCGCCTTCCTCCACCCGGGCCCCTTGCCAGGACAGCTGCGGGGCCAGGCGCCGGGCCAGGGCCAGCTCGGCATCGGTGGCGGCTCGACTCACGGGTTCTCCCTTGGTATGTGGTGGGCGGGGCGGCGCCCGGACCTGCGGGCCGAGCGGTTCCAACGCTATCGCAGCCACCGCGGTGCTTCAGCCCAGGCACAGCGGGCACGCATAGGATCAAGGGGTGCAAAGCAATCTGGCAGACGGCCCGCGGCAGGCGGGGCCGCTGAAATTCGAGATCTTTTTGGTGCTGGCGCTGTCGCTGGGCCAAAGCGCGGTGTATTCGATCGTCAGCTTCCTGGACAAGGTGACCCGCGCGCCGCTGGGTGAGCAGACCACCTCGATGAACAACCCGCTCAGCGCCCGGCCCTGGTTCGATCTGACCTACCAGCTGCTGGACATCGCCTTCGCCCTGGTGCCGGTGGCGCTGGCGCTGTACTTCATGGCGCGCAGTCTGGGGCTCGGGCCGCGGCAGGTGGGGTTCGATTTGCGCCGGCCCGGCCGAGACGCGGCCTGGGGCGCCGGCTTGTTCCTGGCGATGGGGCTGGGCACCCTGGGCCTGTACGCGGTGGGGCGGGCGCTGGGGCTGACCACCGCGCTGTCGGTGGCGAACCTGGAGGGGTATTGGTGGACGGTGCCGGTGCTGCTGCTGTCCGCGGCCCGCCACGCGGTGCTGGAGGAGGTGCTCATGCTGGCCTTCCTCTTCGCCCACGGCCGGGCGCTGAAGATCGCCCCCTGGGCGCTGCTTCTGGGGTCGGCGCTGCTGCGCGGCAGCTACCACCTGTACCAGGGATTCGGGCCGTTCATCGGCAACGCGGTGATGGGCGCCGTGTTCGGTTGGGTGTACCTGCGGTGGGGGCGGGTGATGCCGCTGGTGATCGCGCACTTCCTGCTCGACGCGGTGGGCTTTGTGGGCTTCGCGCTGATCGGTCCGGCGATCGGGATCGGCGGCTGAGCCGGCCGCCCGGCCTTTGCGCCGCGGCGCCGGCGGGTTAACGGATCAGGGGCAGGGGGCGAACCCTCGCGGTTCACGCCCTGCCCCTATATCCGTGCGTCCTTGGCTACAGCACGACCTCGCCCTTGGGGGTCTGGAAGGTGACCGAGAGGATGCCCGGGGTCCCGTTGGGGGACTGGTAGCTCATGGTGACCTCGCCCAGCTGCACCTCATCGGGCTTGCCCAGCCACTCCAGCACCCGGTCGCGGGAGCCGGCGATGGTGATCTCATCGATGAAGCCCACCGGGTCCAGGGCGCGGGAAGGGTGCAGGTCCTCGGTGCCGTCGTCCCAGCGCAGCAGGTAGGGCACCTGCGGGTCGGCGATCAGGCCCTTGATGCCGATCTGCTGCCAGGTCAGTTCGCGCCCGTCGGGGAACTTGCGGTTGCCCGGCACGGCCTGGCGGCCCAGCCGTTGCTCGGCCTGGCCCATCTCATCCAGGGACACGCACCAGCCCATCCATCCCCCGCCCAGTTCGGAGCGGGCGCGCACGGCCTGCCCGAAGGGGGCCTTGAGGCTTGCCGGGTGGTCCAGCACCTCGACGACTTCCAGGTACTGGTTGTGCTGCAGCGGAAAAATTACATTGCGAGTTCCGAATCGTGGGTGGATCCCACCCTTGACGAACTCCAGGCCCAGGGTCTGGGAGATGCGTTCGGCGGTTTCCATCAGCCCATCGGGGCCACATGCATACGAAACGTGATCTAGCCTCATCATGCGATCATCATGCCATTTTTGTGATCCAAGTCTCGACTTAGGGTCGCCTAATTATTTCTCCAGGTGTTGACGTTCCGGCCCGAACGTGCCAAGTGCGGCGCAAGGGGTGCGCTGTTGTGTGACCGATTGCGACGCCGCGGACGCAGCGCCGATTGCATCGTCCGCCGCGCCTGCGGCACACTGGTGGCAGGTCATGAGTCCCAGCTACGAGCCCCGGCTTGCTGGGCGGCAACCCTCCAACCGCGGTGGGGTGCCCCGGGTGAAGACCTGGCCCTGCACACCTAGGTGTGCCAAGGACAAGCGCGGGTTACACCCTGAGAACTCACCGGCCACCGGCCTCTTAGGGTGAATTTCAGTGGTGTACCCCCGAATAGTCAACGAACTATGGGAGGAAAACCATGAGCGAAAACTGGTCATTCGAGACCCGTCAGATCCACGCCGGGCAAAGCCCGGACCCGCACACCGGGGCCCGGGCCCTGCCGATCTACCAGACCACGTCCTTCGAATTCCCCACCGCGCAGACCGCGGCCGAGCGCTTTGCGCTGCAGGACCTGGGTCCGATCTACACCCGCATCGGCAACCCCACCCAGGAGGCGGTGGAGAACCGGATCGCCAGCCTGGAGGGCGGGGTGGGCGCCCTGCTGCTGGCCTCCGGGCAGGCGGCCACCACGTTCGCGATCCTGAACCTGGCCGAGGCGGGGGACCACATCGTGGCCAGCCCCAGCCTCTACGGGGGCACCCAGAACCTGTTCAAGCACACGCTGCGCAAGCTGGGAATCGAGGTCAGCTTCGTGGCCGACCCGGACGACCTGCAGGGGTGGCGCGCCGCGATCCGCCCGAACACCAAGGCGCTGTTCGGCGAGGTGGTCTCCAACCCGCGCCAGGACGTGCTGGACATTGCGGCGATCGCGGACATCGCCCACGCGGCCGGCGTGCCGCTGCTGGTGGACAACACCCTGTCCACCCCCTACCTGATCCGCCCGATCGAGTCCGGCGCGGACATCGTCATCCACTCGGCCACGAAGTACCTGGGCGGGCACGGCACCGCGATCGCCGGGGTGATCGTGGATTCGGGCAACTTCGACTTCGGGGCCGACCCGCAGAAGTTCCCGGGCTTCAACACCCCGGATGAGTCCTACAACAACCTGGTCTTCGCCCGCGACCTGGGCGTGGACGGCGCACTGGGGGCGAACCTGGCCTACATCCTCAAGGCGCGGGTGCAGCTGCTGCGCGACCTGGGTTCGGCCGTGTCCCCCTTCAACGCGTTCTTGATCGCCCAGGGCCTGGAAACCCTGTCCCTGCGCATGGAGCGCCACGTGGCCAACGCGGTCCAGGTGGCCCGCTGGCTGGAGGCGCACCCGCAGGTGCAGCAGGTCTCCTACGCCGGGCTGCCCTCCTCCCCGTGGTACGAACGCGGACGCAAGTACGGGCCGAACGGGGTGGGCGCGATCGTCTCCTTCGACGTGGCCGGCGGGGCCGCGGCCGGCCAGGCGTTCGCCGATGCGCTGGTGCTGCATTCGAACGTGGCCAACCTGGGGGACGTGCGCTCCCTGGTGGTGCACCCGGCCTCCACCACCCACGCCCAGCTCAGCGACGCCGAGCAGCTGGCCGCGGGGGTGCGTCCGGGGCTGGTGCGCCTGAGCGTGGGGCTGGAGAACGTCAAGGACATCCTGGCCGACCTGGAACTGGGCTTCGCGGCCGTGGCCGCCCGCCAGACCGACGAGACCCTGGCCGAAGCGCGCTAAGCCGATGACTGCGATCGCAAGGACCGGGCGGCCGGCCACCCGCACCGCCGTGCACGGCATGAGGCGCCGAGCGGCGGTGGGGGAGTATGGCTTTGAAACCGGCGGCTACCTGCCGCAGGTGGAGCTGGCCTACGAAACCTGGGGGGAACTGGACGCACAGGGCTCCAACGCGGTGCTGATCACCCACGCGCTGACCGGCGATGCCCACGTCAGCCGCGGGGACTCGGACTTCGACGGCTGGTGGGAGGACTTCGTGGGCCCCGGCAAGCCGATCGACACCAACCGCTACCACGTGGTGGCGGCGAACATCGTCGGCGGCTGCAACGGCAGCACCGGGCCGGGCAGCCTGGACGCCAACGGGCGGGCCTGGGGTTCGCGTTTCCCGTTCACCACCATCAAGGACTCGGTGCACCTGGAGGCCCGGCTGGCCGACGCGCTGGGGATCGAGACCTGGCACGCGGTGATCGGCGGGTCGATGGGCGGGGCACGGGCCCTGGAGTGGGCCGTGCTCTACCCGCACCGGGTGCGCAACCTGGTGGTGATGGCCGCCTGCGCGCAGGCCAGCGCCGAACAGATCGCCTTCGCCCAGGTGCAAAGCGAATCGATCCGGCTGGACCCGCACTTCGCCAATGGGGACTACTACCACACCGGGCGGGCGCCGGACGCCGGGCTCGGGGTGGCCCGGCGCCTGGCGCACGTCACCTACCGTTCCGAGGCCGAGCTGCAGCAGCGCTTCGGACGCAGGGGGCAGGGCCAGGAGGACCCGCTGGGATCGGCCAGCTGGCCGCGCGGACGCTACATGGTCGAAAGCTACCTGGACCACCAGGCGGCCAAGCTGTCCCGGCGTTTTGACGCGAACAGCTACCTGGTGCTCACCGAGGCGCTGATGAGCCACGACGTGGCCCGCGGGTTCGGCTCGCTGGAGCACGCCCTGGCCCGGCTGGCCGGGGTGAACACGGTGATCGCCGCGGTGCGCAGCGACCGGCTCTACCTGCCCGAGCAGTCCGAGCAGCTGGCCGCGCTGATTCCCGGCGCCGCGCCGGTGCACTACATCGACTCGCCGATCGGCCACGACGGGTTCCTGACCGACGCGGTGCAGCTGGCCGGGGTGCTGGCCGAGCGCGTGTTCGCCTAGCCGCCCTGCGACGCAGCAGCTTTTTTGCGCGCGCCGGGACATCCACCAGTATGCGGTGGATGTCCCGGCGCGCACTGCGTTAAAGGGCCCGGATCGTGCGGCGGCGGTGCCGTCCCCGCGGTGGGCGGCCCACCGCGGGGGCGGACCCCCATAGACTTATCGGGTGCCTTTAGAGAATCCTGGATTTCAAGCCTCCATCACGCCGCGCCAGTGGCTGTCCCTGTTCCGCCGGCCCTGGTTCCTGCTGGGCCTGGCCGCCGCGCTGGGGATCGTGCTGCTGGCCTCCCCGCTGTACGGGCTGGACTTCCGGGTGTACCGCGAAGGGGCGAAGGTGCTGTTCGCCGGGCTGAACGAGCGTTCCTTGTATGACCCGATGCCGCAGGAGCTGGGCACCCGGGGCCTGCCGTTCACCTACCCGCCGTTCGCCGCCGCCTTGTTCCTGCCCTTCGCGCTGCTGCCCGCGACGCTGGGCATGGTGCTGATCACCGCCACCACGCTGCTGTGCCTGGTGGGGGCCGCGCTCTTGGCGGTCGGCTACATGCACCGCCACGGGGCGCTGGGCTGGTTCGCCCACACCCAGCTCCGCCGCGGCCTGGCGGTGCTGCTGGCCATCACGCTGATCGGGGTGAGCGGGCCCTGGCGGGACAGCCTGGACTTCGGGCAGATCAACGCGATGATCATGGCGTTGATCGTGATCGACGTGGTGCGCCCGGGCCGCTGGCTGCCGCGCGGGGTGCTGATCGGGGTGGCCGCCGGGATCAAGCTCACGCCCCTGGCATTCGGGCTGATCTTCCTGGCCCGCCGGGATCTGCGGTCGCTGTTCGGGATGGCCGGCGGGTTCGCCGCCACCATCGCCATCGGCTGGCTGGTGGCCGGAGGCGAGTCGATGACGTTCTGGTCCTCGCTGCTGGAATCGGCCACCCGGGTCGGGGACCCGGCCGCGATGTACAACCTGTCGCTGAACTCGCTGCTGTTCCACCTTGGGCTCGAGGGCAGCGCCCAGAAGCTGGCCTGGGCGGCGGCCTGCCTGGGCATGGTGCTCCTGGGGTACGCGGCGATCCGCCTCGCGCAGCGGCGCGGAGACGTGCTGGCCGCGATCAGCGTCAACGCGCTGGTGATGCTGGCGATCTCCCCGGTGTCCTGGTTCCACCACTGGGTGTGGATCGCGTTGGGGCTGCCGGTGGTGTGGGTGGCCGCCTGGCGCCGCCGCGGGATCGCCCGCGCCCTGGGCCGGGGCCTGTGCCTGGTGCTGGTGCTGGCGTTCTCGCTCTCCTCCTACGCCTGGACGATCCTGGTGGCCGGGAAGATCTTCAATTCCGGGCCCTGGGGCTGGGAGATGTATTCCAGCCTCGGGCTGCTGGCCTCGCTCACCGCCGTGGCCGGGGCGCTGGTCACCCGCCCGCAACCCGCGCCGCCCGCGAACGCGGAGGCCGGGGCCGGCGCCGGAACGGTGCCCGCCAACCAGCGGCCGGGCACCGGCGGCTAAAGGCCGGGTAAACCGGCAAAAGTCCTGCCGGGCACCTTCCAAAAGGTGCCCGGCAGGACTTTTTCGCATTCGCCTGCCGGCTGGCGCCGGCGGCAGCTACTTCCCGGCGCCCAGGGATTCGTTCGGGGCCGGTTCGGTGAACGGGGTGGGTTCCGGGCGCTTGGGGGTGATCCCGTCCCCGGAGGACTGGTGGCGCAGCCGGCGCAGCACCCACGGGGCCAGGTGTTCACGCGCCCAATGCAGGTCCTCCAGCCGGGCGGTGCGCCAGGTGCGGGTGTCCGGCTCGAAGTTCACCTCAAGATCCAGGGTGTGCGGCACGTTCAGCGCGTCCAGGGCCATCGCGGCAATCCGCTGGTGCCCGAGCGGGGAGAAGTGCAGCCGGTCCTCGGACCACATGGCCGGGTGGTGCAGTTCGCGCAGCGCCCACATGTCGGCCACGATCGCATCATGGCGGGCGGCCACGGTACGGATGTTCTCGTTGTAGATCGCCACCCGGCCGCGGATTCCGCCCAGCACCGGGGTGTCACGGATGTCCGGGCCGTTGAAGATCAGCAAGGTGGCCCCCGAGGCGGCCAGGGCCCCGACCGCTGCATCGAGCTGCTCGGCGATCCGGTCCGGGTCCCCGCCGGGGCGCAGCACGTCGTTGCCGCCGGCGCAGATGCTGATCAAGTCGGGCTTTAGGGCGATCGCCGGGTCAATCTGCTCCTCGACGATCTGGGCGATCAGTCGTCCGCGGATGGCCAGGTTCGCGTAGGCGAAGTCCTCGACGCTGGAGCTGAGCTGTTCGGCCACCCGGTCGGCCCAGCCGCGGTGGCGTCCCGGGTTGTTCTCATCCGGGTCCCCGATGCCCTCGGTGAAGGAATCACCCAGCGCCACATAGCGGCGCCAGGGATGGGGGCCGGGGTTGCCGGTGCTGGCTGGTTCTACGTCTGGATTCTGTGACACACACAGTATGTTACTAGTCAGTCACCTACAGTCAATGGCCGGGCCCCGATCCCGGGCTGCGCTAGGCTGGTGGGCATTATGGACCCGATGACTTCCGCCCCCGTTGCCCTGATTTCCCGTTCCGAAACCGAGCGGGCCGGCACCCCGCTGCTGGTGCTGCTGCACGGCTATGGCTCCAATGAACAGGACCTGATGGGGCTGCTGCGCCTGCTGCCCGAGGAATTCACCTATCTTTCGGTGCGCGCCCCGCTGCCCGCCGGCCCCGGATACTCCTGGTTCCCGCTGAACCAGGACATCGACTATTCGCTGGATGCGGTGGAGACCAGCGTCCAGGCGCTGTGGCAGTTCCTGGCCCCGCAGCTGCAGCAGCATTCCTCGCTCAGCCTGCTGGGCTTCTCCCAGGGCATGGCGATGGCGACCTCGCTGGCCCGCTACCGGCGGGAGGCGGTCACCGCGGTGGTGGGCCTCTCGGGATTTGTGGTCCAGGCGCCGGATTCGCAGGTCTTTGACGACGCCAAGCTCAAGGCCGACCCGCTGCCGCTGTTCTGGGGCAGGGACGTGGCCGACCCGGTGATCACCCCGCAGAAGGTGGAGTACACCATGGGCTGGGTGCAGCAGCACGCTAAGCTGACCCACCACACCTACCCGCAGATCCAGCACTCGGTGTGCGCCGAGGAGCTGGCCGACGTCAGCGCGTTCCTGCGCGCCCACGTGCTCCAGCAGGCCAAGTAGCCGCAGCTAACCGGCGCGCTGCACCTGCACGCACTGCCCGTGCACGCACACGGTTTCGCCCCCGCGCAGCTGGGCGCCGCGCCGGGTCTCCACCTGGCCGTCCACGGTGACCAGGCCCTCGGCTATCAGCTCCTTGGCATCCAGGCCGTCCTCGGCCAGGTTCGCCAGCTTCAGCAGCTGGCCCAGGCGGATGGATTCGTCGCGGATTTGGATGGGGAAGATCTCTTCGCTGCTCATGCCTCCATTCTCGCCCATCCCGGCGCCGGGCGGGGCACCGCGGCCCGGAAGGTGAGTTCCACATCTCACGTGAGCTACTCAATGCGGTGCCCCGGGGATGGGGAGGATAGGCTGGGAGGGTATGTTTTTCCCCCTGCGGACCGCAACCAGCGGCCTCGTGAGTACCCATGGAGTTGATATGGCGCCACAGTCCAAGCTTGATCAAGTCATTTCCCTCGCCAAGCGGCGCGGTTTCGTCTTCCAGGCCGGTGAAATCTACGGCGGTTCCCGCTCCGCATGGGACTACGGGCCCCTGGGCACGGAACTGAAGGAGAACATCAAGCGCCAGTGGTGGCAGGCATTCGTGCGCGGCCGCGAGGACATGGTGGGCCTGGACTCCTCAATCATCCTGCCCAAGGCCGTCTGGGAGGCCTCCGGGCACGTGGCCACGTTCACCGACCCGCTGGTGGAGTGCACCAACTGCCACAAGCGCCACCGTCAGGACCACCTGATCGAGGCGTTCGAGGCTAAGAAGGGCCGCGCCCCGAAGGACGGGATGAGCGAGATCGCCTGCCCGGACTGCGGAACCAAGGGCCAGTTCACCGAACCGCAGCTGTTCTCCGGCCTGGTCAAAACGTACCTGGGCCCGGTGGACAACGAGGCCGGGCTGCACTACATGCGCCCGGAAACCGCGCAGGGCATCTTCGTGAACTTCGCCAACGTGCTCACCGCCAGCCGCAAGAAGCCGCCGTTCGGCATCGGGCAGATCGGCAAGGCGTTCCGCAACGAGATCACCCCGGGCAACTTCATCTTCCGCACCCGCGAGTTCGAGCAGATGGAGATCGAGTACTTCACCGCCCCGGAGGAGGCCAAGGAGCACTTCGACGCGTGGGTGGAGACCTGCTGGAACTGGTTCCTGGACCTGGGCATCAACGAGGAGAACCTGCGCCGCTTCGACGTGCCCGAAGACGAACGCGCCCACTACTCGGAGGCGACCATCGACTTCGAGTACCGCTTCGGCTTCGCCGGCTCGGAGTGGGGTGAGCTGATGGGCGTGGCCAACCGCACCGACTACGACCTGGCCTCGCACACCAAGGCCTCCGGCGTGGACCTGAGCTACTTCAACCAGGCCACCGGCCAGCGCTACACCCCGTACGTGATCGAACCGTCCTTCGGGCTGACCCGTTCGATGATGGCCTTCCTGGTCGACGCGTACACCGAGGACGAGGCCCCGAACACCAAGGGCGGGGTGGACAAGCGCACGGTGCTCAAGCTCGACCCGCGCCTGGCCCCGGTCAAGGCCGCCGTGCTGCCGCTGAGCCGCAACGCCGAGCTGTCCCCGAAGGCCAAGGAGCTGGCCAGCGAGCTGCGCCGCCGCTGGAACATCGACTTCGACGACGCCGGGGCGATCGGGCGCCGCTACCGCCGCCAGGATGAGATCGGCACCCCGTTCTGCATCACCGTGGACTTCGACACCCTGGAGGACCAGGCCGTGACGATCCGCGAACGCGACACCATGGCCCAGGAGCGCATCGCGCTGGATAAGGTCACCACCTACCTGTCCGAGCGGCTGAACGGGGCCTAGGGCAATGGCAGAGGTGAACTTCCGCCCCTGGCGTGCCGGCGATGACCTGCAGCTGCTGCAGGTCTTCGGCGACCCGCGCTCCCCGCAGGCCCACCAGGACCGCACCATGCTGCGCGCGGACTCCGACGCGCCGTTCTCCCGCTGCCTGGTGGCCACCGTCCAGGACGTGGCCGTGGGCGCCGGGGTGGTGTTCGCCTCCTCCCTGCACCCGCAGCGGCTGTGGCTGTTCGTGGAAATCGCCCCGGCCAACCGCCGGCAGGGCATTGGCCGGGAACTGGTCCGGCGGCTGCGCGCACTCATCCCGGGCGACCAGCCCGGCGAGCTCAAGGCCCGCTACACGGTGACCCCGGGGGACGCGGCCGAGGCCGCCGCCGGGTTCTGCGCGGCACTGGGGCTGAAGGAGATCCAGGTGTCCCGCGATGTGATCCTGGAGCCCGGGGCGCTGGCCGAACCGGACTTTGAAACCAACGAGCGGGTGATCGAGGACCTGGCCACCGGCAGCGTGGAGCTGACCAAGCTGGTCATGGACTTCTACAACGCCACCCACCAGTGGGACCCGGCGCAGATGACGCTGGGTTCGGCGCAGCGGATGCTGCTTGATGAGCACACCGGGGCGCAGGCCGCCCTGGTGCTGCGCGACCGGCCCAAGGCCCAGGGCGGGAACATCCTGGCCTTCGCGGTCAGCTACCTCCCGGCCCGGGAGAATGCGCCCAGCGACGTGCTGGTTGGGCACAACCCGGCGTTCAGCGACGAGGACGTGGCCGAGGCGGTGCGGGACATGGTGGCGATGCTGATCCACCAGTACCCGGTGAAACTGGAGGTCGACTCCTCGATGTTCGTGCTCTCCTCCCTGGTGGACGCACTGGCCGGGGTGGAGCAGGCCACGGTCATCTCCACCACCCACATCCTGGCCTCCGACGCCTAGCTCCGGCTGCCCGGAGGCAGGAGAACAACAGCGGGACCCGAACATTCGGGTCCCGCTGTTGTTTCAGGCCTCCGGCGTGGGCCTGGGCGCTACTTCCAGCCGAGCTGGCGCACCACCTGGCTCAGGTTCGTCATGACCTCTTCGTTGTACTCCACCCCCAGCTGGTTGGGCAGGGCGAAGAGCAGGTAGTCGGCCTCGTTCATGGCCGCATCCCGGTCGAATTGTTCGGCCAGCTCATCCAGCGACCCGGAATAGGTGGGTCCGGAGCGGGCCCGGCGTCCGTCGAGCACCCCCACCGAGTCCCCGGCCTCGCGCCGCCCGAAATACAGTTCGTCCAGGTCGGTGATGACCGGGAAGGCGCTGCGGGTCACCGCGGTCATCCCGCCGGTGCTGTGCCCGGAGTCCGCGTAGGACTGCCGGTACTGCTTGAGC
Source organism: Glutamicibacter sp. V16R2B1 (assembly GCF_005774635.1). Classification (NCBI taxonomy): domain Bacteria; kingdom Bacillati; phylum Actinomycetota; class Actinomycetes; order Micrococcales; family Micrococcaceae; genus Glutamicibacter; species Glutamicibacter sp. V16R2B1. The sequence continues at coordinate 26,815 of NZ_VATX01000010.1, read as the reverse complement.
TGATCGGCCTGGGTCAGGTGGAAGGGGCGCCCGTCATCCTCCAGCAGCAGCGTGGAGGAGAGCAGGTTCATGCCCTCCTGGCCGGCCCAGACGCCCGAGCCGATGGTCGCCGCGCCCCACCAGATCCGGTTGCTCAGCCCCGGGGAGACCGGCGCGATCGGCACCAGCTCATCACCCTGGCTGGGATGGGCGATGCCCTGCCCGGCGATGGCGGTCCGGAAGCGTTCGGCCCGTTCCCGGGTGTTCTGCGACCAGTCCTGCCCCTCGGGCAGCTCGAAGCCGAACTGCTGCGGCCCATCCACGACGGCAGAGGGCGCGCCGCGGCTGATGCCCAGCTGCAGGCGGCCATTGGAGACCGCGTCCACGATCCCGGCCTCCTCGGCCATGTACAGCGGATTCTCATAGCGCATATCGTGGTTACAACACTCGTCCACGTAAGCTTGGTTGCATGGTCGAACTGGTAGCGCTGAGGAAGACGAACGAGGTGGCGGCCTACGTCCGCGCCTCCATGGACCGCAAGGGCGACCGCTGGACGGTCGATACGCAACTGAGGAAGATCAGGGCACTGGCCGAGGCCAAGGACTGGACCGTGGTCGAGGTCTACGAGGACAACGCGGTGTCGGCGACGAAGAAGCGTCGAGCTGGTACCCGCTGGGCCGAGATGCTGGACGACGCCCGAGCAGGTCGGTTCTCGATGGTCGTCGCCGTGGACATGGACCGACTGCTGCGGAGCACGAAGGACCTCAACACGCTGATCGACCTCGGCCTGCGCGTCGTCACAGTGGACGGCGAGATCGATCTCTCGACAGCAGATGGAGAGTTTCGGGCGACGATGCTCGCAGCACTCGCCCGGTTCGAGGCACGGCGGAAGGCGGAGCGGCAGATCAGGTCGAACGAGCGCCGACGTGCCGAGGGCATCCCCGCGTCCACATGGAAGGCGTTCGGCTGGACGAGGGAGGGCGAAGTGATCGAGGAGGAGGCCGCCGCCGTCCGGCGGGCCTTCGACGCGTTCCTCGGCGAGCCATCGCTGTCGATCCGGCGCATCCGAGAGGACCTGAACAACGCCGGTCATCTCACCGCGCGCGGGTCCGAGTTCTCCGTCGATGCCGTGCGGTACCTGCTGGCGAACTCGCTCTACGCTGGCTTCATCCGCCACTACAAGACCGGCGAGCTGTACCCGGTGCAGGGCGAGGCGTTCCCGCCCATCGTCGGCGAGCAGACGTGGCGGGCCGCGGTGGCGAAGCTGGAGGACAACGTGCGGAGGTCGGCGAGGCAGGGCAATCAGCCGAAGTACCTCCTGTCCACGATCGGCCTCTGTGGGAAGTGCGGCGCGACGCTCGTCTCGGGGACAAATAGCCGCAAGCAGCCGACGTACCGCTGTGGCGAGCAGTTCCACCTCACCCGCCAGCGCGAGCCCGTCGATGCGATGGTCACCGAGGCGGTGCTCACGCGCCTGTCGTCCGTGGACGTGCACGACCTCGTGATGCCGCAGGAGGACGACGGGCCGGATCGCGAGGAACTGCTGACCGAGCGGAACGCCCTGGTCGAGCGTGTGAAAGAGCTGAGCCCGCTGCTGCGCGACATCCATCAGCCGGTCCTGGAGATCACCGCGGCGATCAACGACGTGAAGGCCCGCATCGATGAGATCGACACGGAGCTGCTGGACCGCTCGGTGTCGGTGGCGGCGAAGCTGCTGGCGGGCGTGGAGGAGGCGGTCGGCACCGCGGAGCGTCGTGAGGTCGTCGAGTCGAAGTGGAAGGCGTTGGACATGGACCGTCGCCGGATGCTCGTGGACGAGCTGGTGACGGTGACCATCGAGCCCATAATGCCGGGTCACGTGAAGTTCGACCCCGATCTCGTGCGGATCGAGCCGAGAAGCGACTGACTCATGACTCGACTCGTCATTGCACTGGTGAGTCGAGTCATGGGAGAATGGTTGCAGACAAGAAGATCCCACCGGGGCCGCGACTTAGAAGCGCGGGGTTCTGCTCCCGGATGAGTAGCCGGTCAAACAGCCCAATTACCGTGGCGGGGAACCGGAAGATACTCATGTCTGAGGACTTCCGATGTCTGTCGTTATCGACGTCCCCCGCGCATCCGCGCTCGACCACCCTCGCCTCGATCAGGGCTCCACTCCTTCGCCGCAGGCAGACGGCCACGATCCCGTCATCGCCGCCGCCCGTGCCGCTGGCCGCCGAGCCGGTGAGCGCCTGGCACTCACTCCGCTGACCCCGCGCCAGCGCGCCGCCGTTGCCTCTGTGATGGGTGGTGGTCGCTGATGAGCGCGAACTCCGCCGCCTTCGATCACCTGACCGGCTTCCGCTGGCGTCAGGGCGACCCGTCCCTCGCCGACGCCGAGGCCCAGCTCTACGACCTCGGCGTGCTCCGCTCCGTACTGGAGGAGGCGGTCGAGATCGCCGTCGCCGACGCCCGCGCCGACGGGGTGACCTGGGCCAGGATCGGCGACGCGCTCGGCGTCACGCATCAGGCTGTCATCAAGCGCTACGGCCGGGGCGGTGGTCGCTGATGTACGCCGACGCACGCAACCTCAGCACCGCTCCCACCGACCTGACCCCGCCCGGAGGGCCTGGCCTGGCACCCGCCGAAGGCGGGCTGCCCGTCGTCGTGATGACTGCCCGTAGCCGTGCTTCGCACTCCAAGAGTTACGAGACCCTCATTCGTTCCTACGGGCGCGGCAAGGGCTTGTCGATTGCCGCGCCATGCAACAACGTGCCTGGTCAGCAGCCGGTTCCACCCTCGCTCCGTCGCGTGGCCTCGTGGGATCATTTTGGGTCTCATTTGGGGGTCAATAGGGGGTCATTTAGGCGCCGCACTCCCTCTGAGACCCTCCGCGCCGCCCGCGGCGGGGGTGGTCGCCGTGGCTAAGCAGGAGAACAACCCGACGAGCATCGGGCTCACGCAATACCTCGATCCGTCGTACTGGGCCTGGGCTGCCGAGGACCCGAACGGGGCCGCGCTGCTCCAGCAGGGTGCCGAGGCGATCCTCGCCTACGTGGTGCAGCGGCTCGAGGCCACCGGCTGCGAGGTCGTCGAGGCCTACGGCATCGTGCACGACAAGGACGAGCGCGAGGTCTGGAGCGACACGGAGAAGGCCCTGGTGGTCGAACTGAAGCCCGAGCACCTGCACGCCGTGATCAAGTTCGCCAGCCGTGCGAAGAGTGCGCCGCTGGATCGGCTCGCGTTCGGCATCGGTGTCGAGCCTCAGTACGTCGAGAAGCCTGGCCGCGGGCGGTACGCCTTCGACAACATGCTGTCGTATCTGACGCACGTGAAGTACGCGGACAAGCACCAGTACGCGCCTTCGAAGGTTGCCACGGTGCGCGGGCCTGAGTATCTCGGGATCGACGCCCAGCGCCGGGAGACGTGGCTGAAGGGCCGCGCCCACGTGAAGAAGAAGGTCGTCGCCGAGAACTTCGAGGACATGCGGGAGCGCGTGCTCCAGGGTGAGATCACGCGGGATCAGATCATGCTCACGGACGAGCTGTTCGACATCTACTCGCGGCATCAGCGGGAGATCGACGACGCGCTGTCGGCCTACGGCCAGCGTCGCGCATACCGGGCAGCGGCGAAGCTCCGCGCCGGTGAGTTCTCGACGCACGTGGTGTTCGTCCATGGGGATGCCGGGATCGGTAAGACCCGGTTCGCCACGGACTTCATCACCGAGGCGATCAACGCGGCGAACGCGCACGGCGAACGGTGGCAGGTCTACCGGGCTGCGACGGGGAACCCGCTTGATGACTGGCGAGGCGAGGAGGTGCTGCTGCTGGACGATCTGCGGGCCTCGGCGATGGATGCGAACGACTGGCTGCTGCTGCTTGATCCGTACAACGCCTCGCCTGCGAAGGCTCGGTACAAGAACAAGGGCGAGGTGGCCCCGCGGCTCATCGTCATCACGGCGACGATCGAGCCTGTCGAGTTCTTCTACTACGCCCGCCAGAAGGGCAACGTGGACGAGGCGCTGGACCAGTTCATCCGCCGCTTGGCCTCGGTCGTGAAGGTCTATCGTGCCGACGACATCAATCGTTACCTCGTGCAGCACATCGGGAAGATCGAGCCCTACGAGTGGCACCAGTGCAGCATCCCGACCGCCGCACACACGCCCGGCATGTACGGCAACGCGTATCACCAGAACGTCGGGTCGCGGGAACTGACCTACGGTCCGGAGACCTCGGCGGAACATGACGCGGAGGGCGCGGTTGCTGAGCTGCTGGGCGGGCTCGCGGTGCGGAGCCCTGACGTGCCGCTGGCGCTGATCGGAGGTGCCGCATGAGCACCGAACGCGATGCGCTCTTCCAGGGGGGTCGAGGGGGCCGGAGGCCCCTCGCAAGCAGCCGGGGAGGACATGAGCGCCAGCGAAATGTCCGACACGGCTACTGCTTGCCACTCTGGCGTACAGGTGGAGCAGCAGACCGACTCCCAGGTGAACACCGGTCGGACTGATGCGGAGGCTGTGCGGCAGAGTCACGGCGGCGCGAAGCGTCGTGGGGGCCGCGCGAAGCTCGATACCGACTTCGGAGAGGAGACGCTCATGCCGCTTCGCACTCGTGCGAAGCGGCTCGGGCTGGCTCCGAGCACGTGGGTGCGGACCGTCGTGCGCGATGCGCTCCATGCCTCTCGGAGCGAGGAGCTGGACGCCGCCGTGGCCGCGCACCTGCTCGGGGTCGAGGAGCGCGTGCAGGCGTCTGCTGATGCTCGGGAGCTGGCCGCCCAGGTGCGCCCGCTCGCGATCAACGTCAACGACCTGGACCGCCGTGCTCGCGCGGGTGAGCCGGTGGCGCTGTCGGCGGAGGTGCCCGAGCTGATCGAGCTGCTGCGCGAGGTCCGCGCGCTGCTCGGGGATCGGGCGGCCTCATGAGCACGACGCATTACAGTCCGAGCGCCAGCGCCGCCGACACCGAGCGCTACATCCGTGGCAAGGAGGACGAGCGGGGCGTCGCGATCACGTGCGACGTGCCGGGAGGCCCCGGCGCGTTCTCGGCGCGCGCTCGGGCGCTCACGCAGAACACGACGCGCGAGGTCGAGGCGCTGCACTACCGCCAGTCGTTCAGCGACGAGGAGTTCGACCCGAAGAACCCCGAACACGTGCAGCGGGTGAACGATCTGGGCTACCAGCTCGCGAAGAAGATGCACCCGGATTCCGACTGCCTCATCGTCAGTCATGTGGATGGGCGGGGAAAGAAGCCGCACAACCATATTTTGGTCCTCAATCACAACAACCGCACGGGAAAGGCGCTCTCGGACTACCGCACGTTCCACGACCGCAAGGCCGGGAATCAGAAAGGCGTGCAGTCGGCGAACGACGAGCTGATGCGCGATCACGGCCTCTCGGTCGTGAAGCGTCTGGAGCACGCGCCGAAGGACTGGGAGCTGCGCCGCGAGGACTTCGCCGAGGGATCGCTCGACCGCGAGATGGGCGACCGGATGAGCGCTGCCCTGACCGATCCCCGCGCGGTGGACAAGGCCGGTCTCGAAGCGGTGATCGACGAGCAGAACCAGCAGCTCGGCGATGACGGGGAGAGGGTGCCGCGGATGCGGCTGCACAGCCCCGTCAGCAAGAAGGGCAAGCGCGCCGGGCAGGAGACCTGGACGCTCTACATCGAGGACCGCCGCGGCGAGTCCGGGCGCGCCGAGCGCCGCAAGCGCGCGAGCGCACTCTCGGCGGACTTCACCCCGGAGGGCGCGCAGGCGTTCTTCGACTACCACCAGCAGCAGAAGGAGCAGGAACATGAGCGCAGCACTCGACAGGCTGAAGCAGCAGAACGGGCCCGTGCAGTCGCCGCCGCCGCTCGGCAGTCCGGAGACGATGGAGCTGTTGACCTCGATCCTCGCCGCCGTCGAGGCGCAGAATACGAGGATCGCCACGCTGGCCGAGCAGCAGAAGAAGCTCGCGGGGTTCGTGAAGGTCATGGACGAGGAGACGACGAGGCGGCTGGAGCGGATCACGGCCCCGGCGTCGACCTCCTCGCCCTCCAGCGACGTGTCCGCGAGGATCGCGAGTATCGAGAGCAGGCAGAACGAGATCGCGAGCACGCTCGGCGAGTTCGCGCAGAGTCTCAACGGCGAGAGCTTGAACGCCGCGTCGCGGAGCTTGGTCGCGGAGGCGCAGAAGAATCGCGCGGCTACGGCCTCGGCGATTGAGGGGCTCAAGGCGCAGGCCGCGGCGAACCAGAAGCTCTTGAGCCAGGTCGGCGGCGCGGTGCAGCGGATCGAGAAGCGCACCGAGGAACGGGTCGAGAAGGCCGTCGAGCAGGTCGCCGGGGAGGCTTCGACCACGATGACCGCGAACCTCGATGCGTCGAACGAACGGGCCGAGCGGATCATCGCGGCGACGGCGAAGCTGGAAGCGCGTCAGCTCTGGTCGGCGGCCGCGGCGATGTGCCTCGCCCTCCTGCCGGTGGTCGTGGTCGTCGCCGGGCTTTGGATGGGTATCGCCGGGCTCATCACCGGCGCTCAGTGGGCGCTGGACGTGGACGGGAGCGTGTGGCTCGGCATCGGGCGGTGGCTCGCGGTCGGCGCTGGCCTTGCCGGGTCCGGCTACGGGCTCTTCGCGTCCGTCCGGTGGGCCGCCGGTCTCGTGGAGACGTGGAAGGGTCGCGGGATGCCGACGTGGCCGAGCTGGCGCAAGAGGTGACCGTGATTCCCGAGGGCAAGCGCGCGGAGCGCGTGCGGCAGCCCTGCAACTGGACGATAGGTCAGCACGCACTGTATAGTTCAGTGCATGCTGACTATTGCTTCGCGCCTCGACGTCATGAACCGGCTGGGCCGGGCCATGGCGGACCCGACGCGCTCCAAGATACTGATGTCCCTGCTCGACGGCCCGAGCCACCCCGCCGTGCTCTCGCGCGAGTTGGGGCTGACGCGGTCGAACGTGTCGAACCACCTAACCTGCCTGCGCGACTGCGGGATCGTGGTCGCCGAGCCCGAGGGCCGCCAGACCCGCTACGAGATCGCCGACCCACACCTGGCCGCGGCGCTGACGGCGCTGGTGGACGTGACGCTGGCGGTGGACGAGAGCGCGCCGTGCATCGACCCGCACTGCTCGGTGCCCGGTTGCTGCGCCGCGACAGGCTCGGAGGACGCTTCGTGAGCGCGGCCTGCGGCTGCGACGAGCCGGCCGCCAGCGCCGCCGAGGAGGTGGAGGAGGAGGCCGAGCGCCCGTGGTGGCGCGACCCGGGCCTGGTGGTGCCGATCCTCTCCGGCGTCGCGTTCGGCATCGGCCTGTTGCTGGAGTGGTTGGGGCTGCACGTCGCGGCGCTGGTCGCGTTCTGGGCGGGCCTGCTGCTGGGCGCGTACACGTTCGCGCCCGGCGCGCTGCGGAACCTGTTCGTCAAGCGGAAGCTGGGGATCGCGCTGCTGATGACGATCAGCGCCGTCGGCGCGGTCATCCTCGGCTACGTCGAAGAGGCCGCCGCGCTGGCGTTCCTGTACTCGATCGCCGAGGCCCTGGAAGACAAGGCGATGGACCGCGCCCGCGGCGGCCTGCGCGCGCTACTCAAGCTCGTGCCGGAGACCGCCACCGTGCTGCGCGACGGTGCCTCGGTCGAGATCCCGGCGAAGGAGATCGCCGTCGGCGACGTGCTGCTGGTCCGCCCGGGCGAGCGGGTCGCGACCGACGGCCTGGTCCGCGTTGGCCGCTCCAGTCTGGACACGTCGGCGATCACCGGCGAGTCGATCCCGGTCGAGGTCGCGCCCGATGATGCAGTGTCGGCGGGCGCGATCAACACCGCCGGAGTCCTGGAGGTCGAGGCGACCGCGGCGGGCACCGACAACTCGCTGACCACCATTGTGGAGCTGGTCGAGCAGGCCCAGGCCGAGAAGGGCGACCGGGCCCGCATCGCCGACCGGATCGCCCGCCCGCTGGTGCCCGGCGTGATGGTCCTCGCCGTCCTTGTCGGCGTGCTCGGCTCGCTGCTCGGCGACCCCGAGACCTGGATCACCCGCGCCCTGGTCGTCCTCGTCGCCGCCAGCCCGTGCGCGCTGGCGATCGCGGTGCCCGTCACCGTGGTCTCCGCGATCGGCGCGGCGACGAAGTTCGGCGTCGTCATCAAGAGCGGTGCCGCCTTCGAGCGCCTCGGCGGCATCCGCCACCTCGCCGTCGACAAGACCGGCACCCTGACCCGCAACCGGCCCGAGGTCACGGCCGTCGTCGCCGCCGACGGGTTCGACGACGCCCAGGTGCTCGCCTGGGCAGCGGCCGTGGAGCAGCACTCGACGCACCCGCTCGCCGCCGCCATCGCCGCCGCGGGCCAAGGAGCGCCCGCCGCGCAGGACGTGACGGAGGAGGCCGGGCACGGCATTGGCGGCATGGTGGACGGCCGCCGGGTGACGGTGGGCAGCCCCCGCTGGATCGACGCGGGGCCGCTCAAGGCCCGGGTCGAGGACCTGGAGGCCGAGGGCCAGACTTGCGTGCTCGTGGCCGTCGACGGCGAACTGGCCGGGGCGATCGGCGTCCGCGACGAGCTGCGCCCCGAGGTCCCCGAGGTCGTGCGCACGCTGCGGGCCCAGGGCGTCGAGGTGAGCATGCTCACCGGCGACAACGCCCGCACCGCGCACGCGCTCGCGCAGCTCGCTGGGATCGGCGACGTGCACGCCGAGCTGCGGCCCGAGGACAAGGCCCGCATCGTCGCCCAGCTCTCTAAGGCCTCGCCGACGGCGATGATCGGCGACGGCATCAACGACGCCCCCGCCCTGGCCGGTGCGACCGTGGGCATCGCGATGGGCGCGACCGGATCCGACGCCGCGATCGAGTCCGCCGACGTCGCCTTCACCGGTCACGACCTCGGCCTGATCCCGCAGGCTCTGCGGCACGCCCGCCGAGGCCGGGCGATCATGAACCAGAACATCGTGCTGTCCCTGGCGATCATCACCGTGCTGCTGCCGCTGGCCATCACCGGCGTGCTCGGCCTGGCCGCAGTCGTCCTCGTCCACGAAGTCGCCGAGGTCGTCGTCATCGCCAACGGGCTGCGCGCCGCGCGTGCCCGCAAGAGCCAAGCGGCGGCTGCGTCGCCTGAGACGGCGTCACCGGCCGCGGTCCGCGCGGACAGAGCCTGAGAGGAGTGGATCGTGGAGATCACGTTGCAGTACTTCGACGGGTGCCCGAACTGGGAGGTGCTCGACCGGCGGCTCACCGAGGCCCTCGACGGCCGATCGGACGTCCGCGTCGTGCATCAGCGAGTCGAGACTGCCGAGGACGCCGCCCGCCTCGGGTTCCACGGGTCCCCGACCGTCCTCATTGACGGCTCCGACCCCTTCGCCGACGAGCACACGCCGGTGGGGCTCGCCTGTCGAGTGTTCCGCACTCCTGCCGGGCTGGCTGGTTCGCCCACCGTCGATCAGCTGCGCGAAGTACTCGATGCGCCTCTATGAGGGTGGAGCACCGCCGGGTTGCGCGATCATCGCACCTACGCTCAGCGCAGGAAGAGCCGCCTTCATCGAAAACCAGCCAGGATTGCCGTCAACGTTGTGCTGTAGAGCGCGCCGACGCTGACAACAAGTGCTACAACCCAGGCATGCGCTAACGCAGGTCCACCACACCGGTGCCGACCTCCAGGGTGCTGGTGCGGGCGGCCATGGCCGAGAGCAGCGGGAACGGCGCGGAGAGCGAATGGGCGAAGTGGTGCACACGCACCCAGGCGCCGTCGAAACCGGCCCGTTCGGCGGCCTGCGCCAAATCCACCATCTGGCGCACCGCGGCCGGGCCGTCGGGCACCGGCGAGGTGGTCGAGCCGCCCCAATGGCCGAAACTGAGGAAACCGATCTTCTTGGTCATCACATCTTCCGTTCGCTGATCAACCGCCCCGGGCGGGCTGTCACTCGGGTTAAGCTCTTTTCACCCAAGTTTCATTCCTGCCTAGTCAACTACCGATTGCTTGTGGAAGATCGACGTGAACAAGGTGAGCGGCGCCGCATCCGGGCCGTGGTCCGCCACCTAGTGAAGGGGGATGAGGCGCGGCTCGGCCCCCTCGGCGATGACCAGCACGCGGGCCGTGTCCTGCGGCAGGCGCTGCAGCTGCTGCACCAGCAGCGGCAGCTCCGGCACCGACGCGGCCGGAAGACTCTGGCGCAGGTGCTGGACCGGCAGCCCGGTCGCGGCCGCCAGCTGTTCGGCCAGGGCGGCGTGGGCCGCATCGGTGACCAGCAGCACAGCCGGGGTGCGTTCCGCCGCAGGGGAGGGCGGACCGGCGGTGCCATGCGCCAGGGCTTCCCGGTCGGCGCGCCACAGCGCGAAGTGGTAGGCGAACACCGCGGCGGTGGCCAGCAGCAGCCCCAGCGGAGCCCGGATCTCACCGAGCAGGCTCGTCCCGGACGGCCCGGTGCCCAGGTAGTAGTCGAAGATCTGGTACACCAGGGCCAGCAGCGCACCGAGCGCCACCACGGCGCTGGCCCCGAAGAACACCACCAGGTACACCTTGCGGGCCTCGGGGTCCACGGCCCGGCCCGGACGCCAGTAGAACAGCCAGGGGAGCAGCCCGCACCACAGCAGGGCCAGGCCGACCCGCAGCAGATCGGCCGGATGATTGCCGGACAGGGAGGGGGAGAAGGTGGCCAGCAGTGCATTGATGACCATCCCAAATCCGGTTGCCGCGACCGCCAAGCTGATCCCGGCCAGCACCTGGCGCCCGGCCTCGCGCAACCGTGGCCCACCGGTGCCCAGCACCCCGGCCAGGTACGCCCACACCAGGCTGCCGGAGAGGGCAAACCCGGCGGCGACCGGCAACCGGTCAGCCAGCCGGTCGGTGAACGTATCCAGGTGCAGCGGCAGCAGCACCTCCACCACGAACACCAGCCCCAGCAGTCCGGCCAAAAACGCCGCGGCCACCCCGGCCACCAGCATCACCTGGGCCAGCGCCCCCGGCTCGACGCGCACGCCCAGCCCGAACCAGTGCCAGGCCCACGCCACGGTCCCCAGCAGCACCCAGACCCCCAGATTCGCCAGTTGCGCCAGCGGACCGGCGGAGGGCAGGAGTTCACCGCCGCCGGAAGCCCCCAGCGCGGCCACGGCGGTGCGCAGCAGCGAGGCCAGGCTCAGCGCCGCCACCAGCAACACCCAGTAGCAGCCCACCACCCAGCCCAGGGAAGGCAGCCGGGTCGGGGCCAGCCGCGCGGAGCGCAGCACCCGGTGCTGCCACATCCACAACAGCCCCCAGGCCGCGGCCGTGCCCACTGCGGACTGCCAGCCCACCGTGCTGCCCCCGGCCAGACGGCCCAGCAACGTGCACAGCGTACTGAACCCGATCCCCAGGCCCAGAAGGTAGACCAGGGCCGCCTGGATCGAGTAGATCAGCGACCCCGCCTGACCGGCGGCCAACCGCGGGACCAACGCCCGCCACAGCACCCAGGCCAGCGGGCCGGCCACCACGGTGGCGGCCAACGCCATCGGCAACGCACCGGAATCGGCCTCCGGGGCGCCGGCCATGGACAGGGCGGAGGAAATCAGTGCCGCCAGCCCGGAGGTGAAGATCATCAACAACACAAAAAGCAGGCCGTGCATGACCAGGGCCCGCACGGTGCCCACGGTGCTGCGCGGCGCGGCAGCCAGGGAGGTGGCCATCATCAGTACCCCAATTCCTCATCCGTGCACAACGCCACAAGCCACGGCGCCAGGCTGACCTTCCAGACCCCGTCCCGGCGGGTGAGCTGGAACTCATCCTCGTAGCCGCCCACCCCCACGGACAGGGGTCCTTCCAGGTGCAGCATGTTCATCCGCACCCGCACGGTCGCGGTGGAGCCGGTGGAGGAAGCGGACACCAGCTCCATCCCCACCTCCTCCAGCCCCTGCCCGTCGTTGCAGGCCCGCTGCCCGGGCTGCACGGACAGCCCGCGCACCTGCTCCCAGTCACCGGCCGAGTAGGCGTTCAGGTAGGACTGGGTGGCGGCCTGCGGCGAACCGGCCGGCAGCTGGGCGCCGCCCGGACGCAGCAGCACCACGCTCACGGCGGTGATCAGCACCACCGCGCACAGTCCTGCCAGGACCCACACCAGCCGTCGCGAGGAGGCGGCAATACTAGTCATGACCCAATTCTGCGCATCAGCGGGTGCGAAGGCCAGCCCGGGGTGGTCTCGGTTTGATGAAGATCTCAGCCCACCACGCCAAACTTTTTGGGATAATGGTTCGGTGACCCTGCTATCCGATACCCCCGCCGTGCCCCAGACGCCCACCAAACTCGAGCTGCCGCCCCTGCAACTGGGCAAGCACACCATCGAGACCCCGGTGGTGCTCGCCCCCATGGCCGGCATCACCAACCGGGCATTCCGCCGGTTGTGCCGCGAATACGGCGGTGGGGTGTATGTCACCGAGATGGTCACCGCCCGCGCCCTGGTCGAGCGCAACCAGGAGTCCATGCGCATCATCTCCCACGACGCCGACGAGCAGCTGCGCTCCATCCAGATCTATGGGGTGGATGCCAAGACCGTGGGCGCCGCGGTGCGCATGGTCGTCGAGGAGGACCTGGCCGACCACATCGACCTGAACTTCGGCTGCCCGGTCCCCAAGGTGACCCGCAAGGGCGGGGGAGCGGCCCTGCCATGGAAGACCGACCTGTTCACCGCGATCATCGCCGCCGCCACCTCCGAGGCCGCCAAGGGCGAGATCCCGCTGACCATCAAGATGCGCAAGGGCATCGACGAGGACCACCTGACCTACCTGGAGTCGGCGAAGATCGCCCGCGACCACGGGGTCGCGGCGGTGGCGCTGCACGGGCGCACCGCCCGCCAGCACTATTCCGGCCGCGCCGACTGGGAGGCGATCGCCACCCTGCGCGAGGCGCTGCCCGATGTGCCGGTGCTGGGCAACGGGGACATCTTCTCCGCCGAGGACGCGGTGGCGATGGTGGAGCAGACCGGCATCGACGGGATCGTGGTGGGCCGCGGCTGCCAGGGCCGGCCCTGGCTGTTCGGCGACCTGCAGGCCGCTTTCGAGGGCCGCGCCGACCGGTTCCGCCCGGGCCTGCGCAAGGTCGCGGACACCGTCTACCGGCACGGCGAGCTGCTCACCGAGTTCTTCGAGGACGAGGGCAAGGGCATGCGCGACATCCGCAAGCACATGGCCTGGTACTTCAAGGGCTACCCGGTCGGCGGGGAGATCCGCTCCGCCCTGGCCAAGGTCCCCACCCTGGCCGAGCTGCGCGAACTGCTGGACTCCCTGGACCTGGAGATGCCCTACCCGGGCGCCGACGCGGAAGGCACCCGCGGCCGGGCCGGGCACCCGAAGAAGACCCACCTGCCCGAGGGCTGGCTGGAGAGCCGGGAAATGGATGAGAAGCACAAGGCGATGATCGCCGCGGCCGAATTGGACATCTCCGGTGGATAACGCCCGGGGTGCCGACCAAAACTCACTAGACTGGTTTCCATGACCGAACTGCAGGGATATATCGAAGCTGATCAGGAGCGTTGGGTACCGGAACCGGCCAAGAAGGCCTACCGCACCGCATTCGAGCGGGACCGCGCCCGGGTGCTGCACTCTTCGGCCCTGCGCCGGTTGGGCGCCAAGACCCAGGTCGTCGCCCCCTACTCGGATGACTTTGTGCGCACCCGACTGACCCACTCCCTGGAGGTGGCCCAGGTGGGCCGCGAACTGGGCGCCGCGCTGGGGTGCGACCCCAACGTGGTGGACACCGCCTGCCTGGCCCACGACCTGGGCCACCCGCCCTTCGGACACAACGGCGAAAAGGCGCTGAACGAGCTGTCCACAGGCATCGGCGGGTTTGAGGGCAATGCGCAGACGCTGCGGCTGCTGACCCGGCTGGAAACCAAGACCTTCCGGCACAACGGGGCCAGCGCCGGGCTGAACCTCTCCCGCGCCTCCCTGGACGCGGCCTGCAAGTACCCCTGGACCCGGGACACGGCCCCGCTGCGCCACGACGGCAAGCCCACCGCCAAGTTTGGGGCGTACCTGGATGACCTGCCGGTGTTCAACTGGCTGCGGGAGGGCCCGGACACCGTCCCCGGCCAGGTGTGCATGGAGGGCCAGGTGATGGACCTGGCCGATGACATCTCCTACTCGGTGCACGATGTGGAGGACGCGATCGTGGGCGGGAACCTGCAGCTGCGCTGGCTGCGCCACGCCCGCCAGCGCGAACAGGCCCTGGAGGTCACCCGCCAGTGGTACCTGCCCGGCACCGAGCTGGCCGACATCGAGGCGGCCCTGGCGCGCCTGGAGCACACCGCCGAATGGGTGCCGCACGCCGACGGGTCGCGCCGTTCGCTGGCCGCGCTGAAGGACATGACCAGCCAGTTCATTGGCCGCTTCTGCCAGGCCGCGATGGACGCGACCCGCGCCGAATACGGCAACGGGGCGCTGACCCGCTATAACGCCCAGCTGATCGTGCCCACCGAGACCGAACACGAGATCGCGGTGATGAAGGGGATCGCGGCCACCTATGTGATGACCGACACCGAACGCCAGCCGCTGTACGCCGATCAGCGGGCGCTGCTCACCGACCTGGTCAACCTGCTGATGGAGACCGAGGAGAAGTACCTGGAGCCGATCTTCGCCGCGGACTGGCGCGACGCGGCCGATGACGACGAGCGGCTGCGGGTGGTGGTCGACCAGGTCGCATCGCTCACCGACGCGTCGGCCAAGGAATGGCACGCCACCCTGGTCAAGGGCGAAAGCTTCAACGAGCGCCTGTTCTAGCGCTCGGGAATGCGGCGTCATCCACAACGCGTTGACGCCAATAAGCAGGCGGGTACACCGCCTCTAGAGTGAGGGTCATGGCAGGGCTGATTAAACGCGAAGACATCGACGAGGTGCGCAACCGCACCGACCTGAAGGAGGTCGTCGATTCCTACGTCACGCTCAAATCCGCGGGCGTGGGTTCCTTCAAGGGGCTGTGCCCCTTCCACGATGAGCGCACCCCTTCCTTCCACATCCGCCCGCAGCTGGGCACCTTCCACTGCTTCGGTTGCGGCGAGTCCGGGGACGTGATCGCGTTCATCCAGAAAATGGACCACTCCTCGTTCACCGAGACCGTGGAGCTGCTGGCCGGGCGCATCGGCTACGAACTGCATTATGAGGACGGCGGCAGCGGGCCGCGCCGCGAGGAATACGGCAAGCGCCAGCGCCTGGTGGACGCACACAAGGTGGCCGAGGAATTCTTCCGCACCCAGCTGGGCACCGAGGAGGCGGCCACGGCCCGTGACTTCCTCACCGGGCGCGGCTTTGACGCGCAGGCGGCGAACCAGTTCAGCGTCGGCTACGCGCCCAAGGGCTGGGACGGGCTGCTCAAGCACCTGCGCTCGAAGGGGTTCCGGGATGAGGAGCTGAAGCTCACCGGCATGTTCTCCGAGGGGAACCGCGGCCTCTACGACCGGTTCCGCGGCCGGCTGACCTGGCCGATCCGGGACCTGGCCGGGGCCACCATTGGCTTTGGGGCGCGCAAGCTCTACGAGGATGACCAGGGCCCGAAGTACCTGAACACCCCCGAAACCCAGCTGTACAAGAAATCCCAGGTGCTCTACGGCATCGACCTGGCCAAAAAGCGGATCTCCAAGAACCGGCAGATCGTGGTGGTGGAGGGCTACACGGACGTGATGGCCTGCCATCTGGCCGGGATCGATACCGCCGTGGCCACCTGCGGTACCGCCTTCGGCACCGACCACATCAAGATTGCCCGCCGGCTGCTGCAGGATGACGGCACCGGCGGGGAAGTGATCTTCACGTTCGACGGCGATGAGGCCGGGCAGAAGGCGGCGCTGCGCGCCTTCGAGGAAGACCAGCGCTTCATCGCCCAAACCTATGTATGCGTCGAACCCACCGGGGCCGACCCCTGTGACCTGCGGGTGAACCGCGGGGATGAGGCGGTGCGGGAACTGATCGAGCTCAAGCGCCCGCTCTTTGAGTTCGCCATCCGCGCCGAGCTGAAGAAGTTCAACCTGAACACCGTCGAGGGGCGGGTGCAGGCGCTGCGCAAGACCGCACCGATCGTCGGGCAGATCCGCGACTCGGCCATCCGCCCGGCCTACGCCCGGGAACTGGCCGGCTGGCTGGGGATGGACAACGAGGATGTGAACCGGGCGGTGCAGGCCGCGATCCGCCGGGCCCGGCTGCCGCGGGCCGCGGACCTGGAACCGGTCCCGGCCCAGAACGGGGCCACGGCCACCGAGCCCGTCCAGCCGGCGTTCGAACGCCCCGATCACCGCGACCCGGTGGTGCGCCTGGAACGCCAGGCCTTGGAGGTGGTGATCCAGCAGCCCGGGCGGCTGGGCAACGAGCAGTGGCAGGCCTTCTACGAGGCCCGCTTCATGGCCCCGGCCCACGCCGCGGTGCATTCGGGGATCGTCGCGGCCAGCTCCGCCGGGGCCTCTGCCAGCGCCTGGGTGCAGGTCATCCGTGACGAGGTGCCCGAGCAGCTGCGCTCCCTGGTCTCCGAGATCGCGGTGACCTCGATCCCGGCCTCCGATGAGGACAGCCTGGCCCGCTACTGCACGGACATCATCAACGGGCTGATTGAGCTGCAAATCACACACCGCAAGGCGGAGCTCATCGGCCGGCTGCAACGGGCCGAGCTGGACCCGCAAGGTGAGGAATACAGCCAGATCAACCGCGAGTTGATGGAGCTGGAGATGCGGCGAAGGATCCTGCGCGGGAACTGAGTGGCCGATTTTGGCTTTTCGAATCCGCTCGGGTAAAGTTAAATCTCGTTGCAATCCTCCATAGCTCAATAGGCAGAGCATTCGACTGTTAATCGAAGGGTTGTTGGTTCAAGTCCAACTGGAGGAGCTCACAAGGTCCCGGATCCCATGGATCCGGGACCTTTTCCATGCCCGGGCACCCCTTGGACCACCTCATCGAGGACCGGTGATCCGAAAGTTCTCCCCCAAAAAGGCCCCGCGCACAGAACAAGCGCCCGGTCCGGGCCCGGGAAGGGGTCCGGACCGGGCGCCGCCGGGAGGAAGAAGTGGCTAGGCTTTGTCGATGGCTTCGCGCAGGGCCGCCAGCAGCAGCGCCACCGAGCCCGGGTTCGCGTTCGGGCCCATCAGGCCGATGCGCCACACCGAGTCGGCGTACTTGCCCACCCCGGCGCCGATCTCGATGTTGAAGCGCTCCAGCAGGTACTTGCGCACCCGCGCCGAATCCACGGTCTGGGGAACCTTCACGCTGGTCAGCTGCGGCAGGCGGTGGCCCTGGGCGGCAAACAATTCCAGGCCCATCTCCTGGATCCCGTCCTGCAGCGCAGTACCCGCCTCCTGGTGGCGGCGGGTGACCGCATCCAGGCCCTCTTCCAGGATGCGGTTGATGCCGGCCTCCAGGGAGGCGACCATCGCCACCGGGGCGGTGTGGTGGTAGGTGCGCCCACCGCCGGTGGACCCGGTGGTGTAGCCGCCCAGCAGCCCCAGATCCAGGTACCAGGACTGCGGGCGTTCAACCCGGCGCTCGAAGGCGCGCTCGGAAATGGTGAACGGGGCCAGGCCCGGGGCCACGCCAATGCACTTCTGCGATCCGGCGTAGCCGATGTCGATGCCCCATTCATCGGCCAGCACCGGCATGCCGCCGATGGAGGTGACCGCGTCGGTGATCAGCAGGGCATCGCCCTTGATCGCGCCCAGCGCGGCGATGTCCGAGACCACCCCGGTGCTGGTTTCCGCGTGCACCGCGGCAATCACCGCCGGGTTCGGGTGCGCATCGGCAACCCGCTGGGCGTCCACCGGGGTGCCGTACTCGTGATCCACGCGCACCACCTCGGCGCCCACCCGGGCAGCGACCTCGCACATGCGTTCCCCGAACAAGCCGTTGACCGCGATCACCGCAACATCCCCGGGGCGGATGGTGTTCACGAACGCGGCCTCCATGCCGGCCGAGCCGGTGGCGCTCAACGGCAGGGTGCGCCGGTTCTCGGTTCCCCACAGGGTGCGCAGCCCGTCGCACACCCGGTCCATGCGCTCGATAAACAGCGGGTCCAGGTGACCCAGCAGCGGAAGACCCAGGGCGGCGGTGGCCTCCGGATAGGGGTTGCACGGGCCGGGACCGAACAGGTGGCGGACGGGAACCAGGTTGCTCATAATTGCTCACTTTCGTCGAGGGGTTGGCGCACCTGGTTCCACCCTAGGCGGAAGTGGGGGGCGAAGTGAAAGCTAGCTCACACCCGGCTGCCGACAGCACCGCGCCGGGCCGCCACCCGCGCCCCTGCGCGCTAGCTTGTCCCGGTCAGGTGCTTGTCGCGCAGCGGTCGCCCGGGGAGCACCGCCGCCGGATCCCCCAACCCGGACAGCGGGTTCTGTAGTTCCCCGGCATAGAGCAGCCCCGAGGACTGGTCGCTCAAATCCAGCATCTGCTGGTTGTTGCGCAGCTGCAGCCGGTTCAGGCAGGAGAGCGGGAACGCTTCGGTGAACAGTCCCAGCGCGTCGAAGTGCTGCGCCTGGGCCGGGTTCTGGCGTCGGTAACGCAGCAGCCGTTCGGCCACCAGCGCCCAAAGCTCCTCCTGGGCCAGCAGCCCCTCGGCATCCAGCAGCGGAGCCAGGAAGCGGAAAAAGGAGTCAAAGACGTCGGTGAACACCGAGAGCACCGGATCCCCGCCGGTACGCACCCGCCGGATGTGCTCGGGCAGCTGCACCCGGTCGGAGAGCACCGCGATCTCCTCACCCAGGTCCTTGAGCAGCACCTTGTCCACCGCCCCGTCGCGCAGCACCAGGATCACGTTCTCCCCGTGCGGCATGAACACCAGGTCGTAGGCGGCCAGGCAGTGCACCAGCGGGATCAGGTAGGCGCACCAGCGGGATCAGGTAGGCGTCCAGGTAGCGTTCCATCCAGGTGCGCGCCGGCAGCCCGCTGCGCCGGATCAAAGCCCCAACGAAGCTGTGGCCCTGCCCGTCAACATGCAGCAGGCTCGCCATGGTGGCCAGGTTCTGCCCCGGTTCCAGTGCCTCCAACGGGGATTCACGCCACAACGCGGCGAGCATCTTGCGTTGCGCGGCGCCCGGGGTGGTGGCCGCCTCGTACTGCCGGTTGCGGTAGCCGACCGCCGCGACCTCGCGCAGCAGCCCCACCGGGGCGTCGCGCAGGAACTCATCGGTGTCGAACAGCTCCTGCAGCCATTCGTTGATCGCCGGGGTAACCTGCATGTAGTCGGCGCTCAGTCCGCGCATGAACCCCATGTTCAGGATCGACATCGCCGTTTTCACATAGTGGCGCCGCGGGTGGCTGAGGTTGAAGAACGTGCGGATCGACTGCTGCGGCTGGTAGCGGTCCGCCCCGTGGCCCAGCCAGAGCAGCTCACCACGGGCCACGTCGTTGGCGAACGTGGTCGCCAGGCGGTGCTCCCACTGCCAGAGGTGCACCGGGATCAGCAGGTACTGATCCGGGTCCCGATCGGTGCCGGCCAGCAGGTGTTCCAGCTGCCCGCGCAGCCTGCGCAGCTCCGCCGCGCCCAGCTGCTGTCGCAGCAGGTGATCCAGTGCCTGGACCTGGGGCTGTGTTGCACCAAGGTGGGTGAAGGTGGCCCGGTTATGGTGGGCCGCCACCCAGCCCAAGGGGGTGTCGGCCCCGATTTCCGGGGCATAACGCAGATAGTCCCCGCGCCCCACCCCGATGCGCCCGTTGTTGGCCACGAAGCACGGGTGCCCCTCGGTCATCGCGGCCTCGATGCGCTGGAAGGACTGGGCGGGGGTGCCGGCGAACTCGGCCAGCTGCCCGCTGTCCTGCTGCGCGTGTTGCTGCTTGTAGCAGTGGCTGGCCAGGGTGCTGGTCAGCTCCTCCACATAGGTGGGCAGCTGCTGGGGGCTGAGGGTCAGCTCGTGGGCGAACACCGTGACGAAGTCCAGCACGTCCACGGTGTCCGGCTGCCACGCCTGATCGGTGAACACCCAATGGCGCAGCGAAGCCGGCTGCACCTGCCAATGCTCCAGCAGGTAGCGGCGGGCTTGGAATTCGTAGCGGTGCCCGTGCCCCTCAACCGGTAGCGGCCCTCCGGCAGCGGTTGCGGGTGCAGCAGCCGTTCATGGCTGAACTCGCCAATGGCCTTGGCCAGCAGGTGGTGGTGGGCCTGCTGCCAGTGCCCGGGCCGCAAATGCCCGGGGGAGGGGACCAGCCCGGTGGCCTGTTCAAAGTCGGCCCGGGTGCAGAGCGAGAGCAGTGCGTGCTTCTGCGACCCGTCCGCTTCGGTGAGCCGCACCTGGCCCGCCGGGCGGAACCCAACCCGGGCGTTCAGTGCCTGGATCGGCTTGTTGGCCAGGTCGGGTTCCACCACCACCCGTTCGGTGCCCGGCCCGGTGAATGCGTGGGCCAGTGCGGCGGTCATCGCCGCCAGCGTGAAACCGGGTTCTGCCGCGGCCGGTGGGGCGGGGACCAGCAGGTGCAGTCCCACATCCCCGGGCACCACGTGGTAGGCCTCGGCCAGCGGGGAGGTGGCCGGGTCATAGAGCTCGACCAGGAAGCGCGGTTGCCCGTCCCGCTCCCCAAGCAGCACCCGGTAGTCCTTCGTGGCCAGCAGTTGGCGGTATTCCTCCTGAACCCGTTGCCTGCTGGCCCCGGTCAGACCCCAGAAACGGGCCTGTTCGGTGCTCACCCAGCGGTGCAGCAGGGCCGCATCCTCGGGCAGCCGCAACGGGCGGAAGCTGAAATCGGTGGCGTTCATCGTCTGTCTCCTAGTCCTTCAGCACGGTGTTGGATGCTTCCCGGTGTTCGGTGGGCAGGCCTTCGAGCCCGGCGGCCCCAAACCGCTGGAACGCGATGCGCTGCTCCACCGGGTAGGCTTCGCGTCCGGTGATCCGGTTCAGCAGCACCGAGTTGCGGTATGCGCCCATGCCCAGGTCCGGGGCGGTGAACCCATGGGTGTGCAGTTCGGCGTTCTGCACAAAAATGTCCTGGTGCACACCCACCGCATAGTTGCGGTCCACATCCAGCCGCCCGTCCGGCAACCGGCGCAGCCGCGAGTCGATGCCGGAGAGGAAGTCCGGGGCCCCGGTGCGGTAGCCGGTGGCCAGCACCAGGTGGTCGGTGCCAAAGCGCAGCTGACGGTGGTCATCCTCGTGGCGCAAAGTCACCTGCAGTGCGTCTTCGGCGGTGCCGGATCCGGCCTCGATGGCGGTGGCAGTGCAGCCGGTGCGCAGATGCACCGGCGGGCGGCCGTGCACGCTGCGCTGGTAGAGCTGCTCGTGGATCTCATCGATCAGGTCGGCGTTGATGCCCTTGTACAGTCCCTTGTGCCGGGCGGAGAGTTCATCGCGACGGCGCATTGGCAGGGCGTGGAAGTGGTCGATGTACTCCGGGGAGGTCATCTCCAGGGTGAGCTTGGTGTACTCCAGCGGGAAGAAGCGGTTTGAGCGGGTGGCCCAGACCAGGTGGTCCTCCTGCGGCAGGTGCTGCAGCAAATCCAGGAAGATTTCTGCCGCGCTTTGACCACTGCCCAGTACCGTGACGACCTTTGGGCGCTCGCCGTCGGCGCTGAGCAGCTCCGGGCGGGAGAACACGTAGCGGCTGCTGTGCACCAGCCGCCCGGTCGCCTGGGCGGCCTCGTTCGCGATCGGCGGCACGTAGGGCTGGGAACCGGTGCCGATGACCAGCCGGTCGGCGCTGATCGTGGTCATGCCGCGATTGGTGAGCACCAGCAGGAGGTAGCGGCCGTTGGCGTAGCTGGCCTGCATGACGCGGTGGCCAAAGCGCACGCTGGGCAGCTCTTCGGCGGCCCAGGCCAAATAGTTGCTGTATTCGTTGCGCAGCGCGTAGAAGTTCTCCCGGATATAGAACGGGTAGATCCGCCCGTGCTGCTTCAGGTAGTTCAAGAACGTATACCGGCTGGTCGGATCCGCCATGGTGACCAGGTCCGCCATGAAGGGCACCTGCAGGTGCGCCCCCTCCAGCATCATTCCCGGGTGCCAGGCAAAATGGTCATCGGCCTCCAGTACGGCCAGGGACAGATCCTGCAGGGGTTCGGCCAGTGCCGCGAACCCCAGGTTAAAGGGTCCGGCCCCGATGGCCACGACGTCGAAGTGCTCCGCCGGAGTGCTGGCTGTCCCGGAAGCGCTCTGGGCGGTGTGCTTGGTCATGGGCGTCCTTTCGCGAAGTTCTCGGCGAGCAGCTCGTAGCCGGCCTGGCAGATCAGGTCGAGGATCTCCTCCAGGTCCCGCACCGTGGTGTTGGGGTTGAGCAGGGTCAGCTTCAGCAGGCGACGCCCTTGCACGGTGGTGGCGGCGACCATGGCCTGGCCCCGCTCGTACAGCCGCTGGCGGATCGCGTCATTCAGCGTGTTCGCGTGGTGTTGGGGCAGCGGCTCGGTGGGGTGGTTGAAGCCAAATACCACCGTGCTCAGCTGCACCGGTGCTTCAAGGCGCAGCTCGGCGCGCAGCCCGATCAGCTCCTGCGCTTCGCCGGCCAGCTCAATGACCCGGTCGAACATGGTGCCGATGGCTGACGCGCCGATCGTGCGCAACCCCACCCAGAGCTTGAGCGCGTCAAACCGCCGGGTGGTCTGCAGCGACTTGTCGACCTGGTTCGGGGTTTGCGCTGCGGCGGCCTGGGGGTTGAGGTAGTCGGCGTAGTGCCTGATGGAGTCAAAGTCCGTCCCCTCGCGAAGGACCAGCGCACTGGAGCCGATGGGCTGAAAGAAGGACTTGTGAAAGTCCAGAGTGACCGAGTCGGCCTGCTCGATGCCCGCCAACCGTTGCCGGTGGCGCGGTGATACCAGCAGACCGCAGCCGTAGGCCGCGTCAACGTGCAGCCAGGCCCCGAACCGGCGGGCGAGGGCCGACAGATCCGAGAGGGGGTCGATGGCCCCGAAGTCAGTGGTGCCAGCGGTGGCGGATATCGCCATCGGCACAAGTCCGGCGGCCACGTCCCGCTCAAGCTGCTCGAAAAGAGACACACTGTCCATGCGGTGGCGGGCATCGGTGGGGATGCTGCGCACCGCGTCCTGTCCCAGGCCCAGCAGCATGGCGGCATTCGCGATGCTGAAATGGGCGTCGGCGGAGGTGTAGATGCGCGATTGCGAAAGCCGGTGCGGCAACGGGCCGTCCAGACGGGCCACTGCCCGATTCCGCGCAATCAGCATCGCCTGGACGTTGGACTGGGTGCCGCCGGAAGTAAAGATGCCGTCCGCCCGTGAGACAGCAAATCCGATGAGCCCGGCGCTCCACTGCACCAGGCGTTGTTCGATCAGGGTTGCGCCGGCGCTCTGGTCGAAGGTGTCCATGGACGTGTTCAGGCTGCTGACGAACGCCTCCGCGGCCACCGACGGGATGAGCACGGGGCAGTTCAAATGCGCGGCGTACTTCGGGTGGTGGAAGTACACGGCATCACGCAGGTACAGCTCCTCCAGTTCGGAAAAGACCTCAGCGCTGGAACCCAGCGGTGTTTCCAGGTCAACGGCCTCGATGCGTGGTGCCAAGTCGGTGGGGGAGGGACCGGTGGTGGGGGAATTGGCCTGTTGCAGTTGGCGTGTGGCCCGATGAAGCGCGTCTTCGGTTTCCTCTCGGAATCGCGTCGCGGTGGCGCCGCACAGCAGCGTGTCCTCGGGCGTGGTCGGTTGCCGCCGTTGTGGCCGCAGAGTCTGAAGGGAGGTGCCCATGGCGTAGTCCTCAAGCTGATTACATGATATTTGGTCAGGCTTGCCTAATGGGAACTCATTAACATCACAACTAGGTAACGTATTGCAAACTCGATGCAGATCAACTCGAAATCGCCTCGGAGTTTTCTGATATTGACACCGAGGAAGAATGCAGTGATTTATGATGCCCGTCACCGACAGCATGAAGACCGTAATGTGAAGCTCCCGCGGCTCTGCCGCGACTGCGAAGCCATTGATGCCAGGGTCTCAACGAGGGCACCGCGGCCTGTTGGATTCGGTGTCAGAGCTCAGCGGGGGGAGTGCGCAAGGAGCCTCTCCACAGCAGGAGAAAACTCAAAGTGCCCACGGCGCACAACAGACACCAGGACAGCAAGGACGCCCAGATTCCCACGGTTGAGCCAATTGCGCCACCCGCCAGGGAGCCGACCGGCACCGCACCGAAGGTGAACAGGCGCCGGGCGCTGCTGACCCTGCCCACGAACGCCGGGTCAACGATCGTCGTCACCCACGACATGCTGGCAATGTTGAAGATGACCAGTACCACGCCCCACAACAGAGATTGGGCCAGCAGCAAGGCCAAGGACACGTAAGGCACCGTGAAATAAGAGGTGAACACCAGCCCTGCGAGCAGGAGCTGGAAGGATCCGGTCAGCACCGTCAAGCGAGGCAGCGCCATGCGCTGCACTATCCGCTCCGAAAAAGCCGCGCCCAGCAAGCCGCCCACGGCCCCGAACGCGGTAATCACGCCAAACCACTGCGGTCCCAGCCGAAGATGGCGCAGGATCAGGATTGACTCAACAGCCGCACCCACCGCCAAGCCCGCATTGCACAAGGTCACCAGGGCCGTGACCGCCAGCAGTCGCCGATCAGCAAACAGCAGCGTCAGTCCGCTGCGCCAATTGCCCTGGGGCTGCGGGCGGGGCGATTTAATCGAGGCGCCGGAGGCCGAACTATGGTTGCGGATGGGCTGGGCCAGCAGAAGCGCCGCGGAACCCAGGCCGGCAGCCAGGGCCATCAGCGTGCTGGCTCCCAGCTGGCTGATCAGCAGCCCAAAGAATGCGGGAATGATGATGCTCAGGGCCTGGTCCGCGGCGGTGAGCCGGGCGACGAGCCTGGTGATTCCGCTCGTCGACTTCGTCGGATCATTGAGCCCGGGCACCGCAGAGATCTGCGCGGTTTCAACCACCAGGTTGCCCAGTCCCAAGACCGTGACCAGCAGCAGGACCGCGGGTACGGTCAATTGGTTGGTGGCCAGCAGCAGGGTCAAGACCAGGAGCAGGGCAAGCTTTCCGGCCAACCCCACGCGCAACCAGCGCAGGGCGCCGTGCCGGTCCACCAGATGTCCCACCGGGATCGCCGCCACAACAAACGCCACCGATCCAAGCGCGTTGAGCACGCCGATCTGAAAGGCACTGGCCCCCAGCGTCGTTACCAAGACCAGGTCGATAATGAAGTCGGCCGCAGCCCGCCCTGCCGCATCCGCGGAGTTGGAGGAAAGCAGGAATCGCTGCGAACGGGCCAATTGGTCAGTCATTTTCCTGCCTCCTTCCTTCCGCCTCGTTACAGTCTTCTGCAGCCAAGCCGCCGGTCCTTTGGAGATTACCAGCAGGTCATCCACCGGACTGGATAAAACCCCTACTCGTTGCGCAGACAGTGTCCAGGAAAGAGCGGTGGCGCAACAGGTAACGGTCCGGATCAGCCACTAATGTGGAGAGGGTTGAGACCAGCGAACGTAAGGCGACCCGAAGAGTGAAACTCGTCATCGATGCCCGCTATACCCGTATCAATCACCATGATGGCATCAGCCGGTATACGGCAGGTTTGATTGAGGCCGTGAGCAAGCGGGCGGATGTCACCATGCTCGTCAGCGATCTGCGCCAATTATCGATGTTGCCCGACGTTCCCTACCTGAAGGTCACTTCTCCCACCTCGCCCCTGGAACCACTGGTGGCGTTGCAGGTTAACAAACTGCGTCCGGACGTCGTGTTTTCACCCATGCAGACGATGGGAACGCTGGGTCGCAAGTTCCCGGTGATCCTCACCCTGCATGACCTGATTTACTATGCGCACCCGAGGGCGCCCAAGTTTCTGCCGGCTCCCATCCGGGCGGGCTGGTTTCTGTTCCATCAGGTGTATTGGCCACAGCGGCTGCTGCTCAATCGGGCGGATGCGGTTGCCACGGTCTCCAACACCACTGCCGGGCTGATGAAACGCCATCGGTTGACCAGGAAGCACATTGGGCTGGTGTCTAATGCGCCCACCGGCCAGGCGGCTCCGCGAGCCCAGGATGTGAAGCCGGAAAAGTCCCTGCTGTATATGGGCTCGTTCATGGAATACAAGAACGTGGAGACCCTGATTAGGGCGATGGCCTGCTTGCCGGAGCACAGCTTGCATCTGCTCAGTCCAATCAGCGCTGCGCGGCGCAGCGAACTGGAGGCGTTGATTCCCGCGAGCGCAACGGTGATCTTCCATGACGGGGTCAGTGAAGAGGCGTATCAGGAACTGTTGGCCCAATGCACGGCCCTGGTCACTCTGTCCCGGGAGGAAGGCTACGGTTTGCCGCTGGTGGAGGCGATGAGCGTTGGGACTCCGGTTGTGGTGACGAACATGCCGATCTTTAGGGAAGTCGCGCAGGAAGCGGCACTCTACGTGGATCCGGATGACGCCCCGGGATTTGCCCGGCAGATCCAGCGTCTAGATGACTGGGAAGTGTGGAGGGAATATTCGCAGCGATCCCTCGAACGGGCCGCCGATTACTCATGGGACGAATCTGCCGAACAACTGATCGATCTGGCCCAGTTAGCGATCACTGAATACCGGAAGCGGAAATAAGACCACTGCCTGGTTTTTCGGGCTTTCATAACGGTCGACCGGGCCGAGAAACAATGTCGGTGACGCTCCATTGCTGGATTTGGAAACGGGTCTTGGCCAGTGCTAAGATATTACACGTTGCGATCCTCCATAGCTCAATAGGCAGAGCATTCGACTGTTAATCGAAGGGTTGTTGGTTCAAGTCCAACTGGAGGAGCTTTGAAAGGCCCTGATCCGTGTTTTACGGATCAGGGCCATTGTCATTTCCCCCTGATCTGCCTCCTGCCCGGCGGGCTTTTGGGGCTATAGGCAATAAAGTGTGTCTGGCCCGGGCGTGTTCCAAGGCCAGACACCTTCAAGACCAGTGACTAGTAGCTGTTTCGAATCCAGCCTCTTCTGATGAACTGTCCATCTTCGGTACTAGCGCCGGTGCCATAAAGCTCCGGGCCGATTGGCTCGTCATCTGACACTTGCTCAGCTGCCTT
>NZ_VATX01000001.1:0-121913 GCF_005774635.1 Glutamicibacter sp. V16R2B1 | reverse complement strand
CGTGCTGGTGACCCCGACCTTTTCCTCTCCTCTGTGTGACCGATTCCAGGCAGGAAAAAACCCGGCACCGCCAGGGGAACAACGATTCAGGTTCCCCGGCTGGCACCGGGCTTAGGGTCAGCAGCGACCGCGCCGTGGGGCGTCAGCGCTGGGACAGTACCTCGTTGACCTTCTCGATGATCTGCGGCAGCAGGGCCTCGAACGCCTTGGCGCGGTGCGAGACCGCGTTCTTCTCCTCCGCGGAGAACTCCGCCAGTGAGCGGCCCGAGCCGGAAGGCTCGAAGATCGGGTCGTAGCCAAAGCCGTTGCTTCCGCTGCGTTCGGTGCGCAGCTTGCCCGGCATGGTTCCCAGCTCCACGTGCGCGGTGCCGTCCGGGGTGGCTACGGCGGCGGCGCAGACGAACGCGGCCGAACGATGCTCATCGGCAATGTCGCCCAACTGGGCCAACAGCAGGTCGATGTTCGCCTCGTCATCGCCGTGGCGTCCGGACCAGCGGGCCGAGAAGATCCCCGGCGCCCCGCCCAGCACGTCCACGGAGATGCCCGAGTCATCGGCCAGCGCCACCAGCCCGGTGGCCGCGGCAATCTCGCGGGCCTTCTTCAGGGCGTTGCCCTGGAAGGTCACCGCATCCTCGACCACGTCGCCGGCACCGGCGGTCGCGGCGTCAATGACCTGGGTATCCACATCCAGGCCCTCGATCTTGCCACGCAGCAGCTCCCGCAGTTCGCGCAGCTTGCCCTGGTTGGAGCTGGCCAGCACCAGCACCGGGGCGCTCACGCGTTCACCTTCAGGGTGTCGGCCTGGATCTGGGCCAGCTCGGTGGTGCCGATCAGGGCCAGGTCCAGCAGGGCGTCCAGTTCGGCTCGCTTGAACGGCACGCCTTCGGCGGTGCCCTGCACCTCAACGAAGTCACCGGAACCGGTGACCACGACGTTCATGTCGGTTTCGGCGCGCACGTCTTCCTCGTACGGCAGGTCCAGCATCGGGGTGCCGTCGATGATGCCCACGGAGATCGCGGCGACCGAGTCGGTGAGCACCTTGGTGTTCTTGGCGATGATGCCTTCACGCCGGGCCCATTCAATGGCCTCGGCCAGGGCGACGTAGGCGCCGGTGATGGCGGCGGTGCGGGTGCCGCCGTCGGCCTGCAGCACGTCGCAGTCCAGCACGATGGTGTTTTCGCCCAGGGCGCCGGTGTCGATGATGGCACGCAGGGAGCGGCCGATCAGCCGGGAGATTTCATGGGTGCGGCCCGAAAGCTTGCCCCTGACCGATTCACGGGAGTTACGGGTATTGGTGGCTCGAGGCAGCATCGCGTATTCGGCGGTCACCCAGCCGGTGCCCTGGCCCTTGAGCCAGCGCGGCACCCCTTCGGTGAAGGAGGCGGTGCACAGAACACGGGTTTCGCCGAACTCGATCAGCGCAGAGCCTTCGGCCTGTGCGGACCAGCCGCGGGTGATGGTGATGTCTCGAAGTTGCGCGGCACTGCGGCCGTCAGCACGTAAAGTCATGGTTCCATCCTAACGAAACCACACCCCACCCACTGACAGAACGCTGTGGGCGGGCGCGAAACACCCAAGTGGCACGGGTATGACGGATTGCCGGGGCAGCCCGTCATCTGGGCAACACGACCCCGGGGACCATGCAGCCGGCCCCGTGGAGCGAAGCCTACTGCGCTGCCTCCTTGTTGCCCGGTGGCAGGGCCGCTTCCGGTCTACCGGTTTCACGCCCCTCCAGCCGCGCCCAGTCGATCTTCCCGTTCCTGAAGGGAATGTGCTCTTGTTCCAGCAATGCCCCCGCGGTGCCGCCGTGGCAGGCGGGCGGGGTGCCGTCGGCACGCACCACCCGCCACCACGGAATGGACTCGGAGATCCGCGCAACGATCCGGCCCACCATCCGCGGGTTCAGCCCGGCGATCCTGCCGATCTGTCCATAGCTGATGACTTCCCCGGCAGGGACCTGGTTGGCGATTTCGCGTACGCGTTCTTCCGCATCATTCATGCTGGGTTCCTGCCTACGTGCGCAGCTAGGGCGCGACCGGGTAGTGGCTGCGGATGGCGATGCGGTTCCAGCCGTTCATTACCACGGCCAGCCAGCTGATTGCCGAGACCTGCTCCTCGCTGAGCACTCCCGTGTCCCAGCTGCCGCGGGCGGGCACCGGCAGTTCGGTGACTTCCTCGGCCAGGGCCAGGGCGGCGAATTCAATGTCGCTGAAGTACTGGGATTCCCACCAGGCGGCCACCACGGCCAGCCGGTCGCTGCTCTCCCCCAGCTTGATGGCATCACGGGTGTGCATGCGCAGGCAGAAGGCGCAGCCGTTGATCTGTGAGACCCGGATTTTGACCAGTTCCCCCAGTTTGGGATCCAGGCCGCTGGCGGCGACCGCGGCGTCGGCCTGCTGGCTGAACGCGAGCATGCTCTTGTACAGGTCCGGGTGTTGTTTTCCGAGATTGACGGTGCTCATGAGGCTCGTCCCTTCCCTTCAAGGTCCCGGTTCACCGCCGGGGCCGCTATTTTTTGCGGATGGCCCGCGTCCCCTTCCAGGCGCGCACCTTGGATGGGCGGATGATGGAAACCGGTGCGGTGGGCAACGACTTCGGGGTGCCCAGCTGACTGCCGGAGTAGACCCCGTAGGTCACCCCGGAGACGGCCACGGCAATCCCGCCGCTGTAGGTTTCCTTCGCTTCGTCCACGACTTTGTTGATGGAGGTCCACACCGGGATGTGGGTCAGCAGCAGCCGCTCGACCTCGGCGTCGGTGGCCATCTGCCCGGCCCGCTTGCCGGTCAGGTGCACCCCGTCGATCGCGTCATCCCGGCCTTCCTCGAAAGCGGCCTCGCACAGGAACATGTCCGCCCCGCGGGCGGCCTCAACCAGCCCGTCGCAGGTGTCGGTGTCCCCCGAGTAGGTCAGCACGCTGGTCAGGATCTCCCCGTCCGGGCCCGGCTCGTGCGCCTCCACGCGCAGCGCGTAGGCTTCCTCGATCGGGTGGCGCACCGGGTAGGGGGTGATGGTGAACGGACCGATGTTCACCGGCTGCAGTTCCTGCCAGATATTAAAGTCATAGTCCTGGTGCATGGTGTCGCCCTCGGGCAGCCCGTAGGCGGTTTCGATCCGCTCCGCAGTGGCTTCCGGTCCCCAGACCAGCATCTTCTCGCGGTTCCAGCCATTGGGGTCCCATCGGATGGCCACATGCAGTCCGCACAGGTCCATGCAGTGGTCCGGGTGCAGGTGCGAGATCGCGATCCCGTCAATATCCTTGATGTCGGTGTAGCGCTGCAGCACCCCCAGGGCGCCGGACCCAAGATCGAGCAGGATCTTCCAGTCCCGGGTGCCGTCAAAGGCGGTGACCAGGTAACAGGAGGCCGGAGATCCGGGACCGGGAAAGGAGCCGGTGCACCCGATGATGGTCAGCTTCATGTCTCACTCGCTTTTCGACGCTGCGATCATCTGCGGGGTAATGCGGGCAATCGAACCGGTCGGATAGTGGGCTGCTACGTTTTCGACATGACGTACCGTGAGCACTTCCGGACCCAGGAAACGTCGCGCCAGTACACCAAAACTATCAGCGTTGCCGGTGGCAAGGAATTCGTGACGCGCTTGATCAGCGTCGTTGCGCAGCAGCCCGTGGCTGGTCAGTGCCCGGAAGGTGTCCTTCGCGGTTTCCTCCGCACTGGAGACCAGGGAGACCGAATCACCCATGACATAGGAGATCACGCCGGTCAGCAGCGGGTAGTGGGTGCATCCCAGGATCAGGGTGTCCACCCCGGCGGCCTGCAGCGGGGCCAGGTACTGCTCGGCAATTTCCAGCAGCTCGGGCCCGGCGGTGATGCCGGATTCCACGAACTCCACGAACCGCGGGCAGGCCACGGAGGTGATCTGCAGGTTCGGGGCGGCGGCGAACGCGTCCTCGTAGGCCCGTGAACCGACGGTCGCCTGGGTGCCGATCAGCCCGATCTTCCCGTTCTTGGTGGCGGCCACGGCGCGGCGCACCGCCGGCTGGATGACTTCCACCACCGGGATGCCGTACTGGGCAGTGTAGCGTTCGCGGGCGTCGCGCAGCACCGCGGAGGAGGCCGAGTTGCAGGCGATCACCAGCAGCTTCACGCCGGACTCAACCAATTCGTCCATGACGCCCAGCGCGTTGGCGCGCACCTGGGCGATGGGCAGCGGACCGTACGGGGAATTCTTGGTGTCCCCCACATAGATCAGGGATTCACCGGGCAACTGGTCAATCACCGCGCGGGCCACGGTCAGCCCGCCCACCCCGGAGTCGAAGATCCCGATTGGGGTGTTGGCATCCGGGGAGCTCTGCGGGCCGGTGGTGAAGAAGGAGGGCATGAAAGTTAGTACTCCGCATCCAGCAGCGCGCGCATCACCGTGTCCTGGATCCAGGAAATCAGGTTGTACATCAGCGCCATGTAGTCGTCTGGGTTCTTGACCTTGCGCGCATCATCGATCCGCGCGATCCGCGCCGAGTCCTCTTCATCGCGGATCCCCAGTCGTTCGGAGAGCACCAGGCGTACATCGTTCAGGGCCTGGGCGAAGCGGGAGGCGGCGGCGTCATCGAGCACGATCCGGGTGTTTTCCATCAGGAACTTCGCCTCGCGCAGCCGCCCGATCTTGGACAGGATCAGGTCGTGTTCGCCAAAGCGGCGGAAGTCGTTGGCCACCTCGGGGTCATCGCTGGCCACCGGCAGCAGACGGGCCACGGCCGGGTCGGAGGGTTCGGGCAGCGGTCCGCGGTCCGGGCTCATCCCGGTCAGTGCGTAGAGCGGATCCAGTTCCTCGCTCGGGTCTACCTGGTGGATCTCGTCGCGTTCCTCCAGCAGGGAGATCACGTCGTCGAACAGTTCGCGCAGCAGCTTGCGTTCCGGTTCGTGCAGGGCACCGGCAATGCCGCGGGCGGTGCGCTTGAAGGCCTTGGCCACGAAGTTAGGCCTCCTGGGACATGGTGGCGTTCAGGCCATATCCGTGCATCGCCTGCACGTGCCCCTCGATCTTCTCGCGCGACCCGTTCAGGATCACCGAAAAGCCATCGTGGTGCACCTGCATCATCAGCTTCTCAGCCTTCTCTGCGGTAAAGCCAAAATGGCTGCGGAAGACATAGCTGACATAGCTCATCAGGTTCACCGGATCGTTCCACACGATCAGGCGCCACTTCTTATCGTGGAGAACCTGCTCACTAATCTCTTCGAAGATATCGGGCATGACGGTCATGCCCACCATTTTACGCCCTTATCGCGCTTCCCGGGCTCGCGGTGACAACAACCCTGATCCAGTGCGCTGGTGCGAACGCATCGGCGGGATGGGTGCGTGGGTTATCGGGCCCGGCGGCGCTGCTTGTCCAGGTACATTTGCCGGTCGGCTTCCATGAATGCCTGCTGCACCGAGCAATCCCCGGGCACCGAGGCGGCGTAGCCAAGCGACGCCGCAACCCCCGCCGTTTCCAAAGCCTGGCGGAACACGGCGAAATGCTGCTCCAGCCGCGCGGAAGGAATCCCGTTGGCCAGGATGACAAACTCATCTCCCCCGTAGCGCGCAATCCGGTGGGAGCGCGAGGAGGCGTCGCGCAGCGCCCGGGCCGCGCGTTGGATCAACTGATCCCCCGCCGTGTGACCCTGCGAATCGTTCAGGGCCTTCAATCCGTCAATGTCGAGTACGGCCACGGCGACCAGATCCCCAAAGGCGTTGACCCGTGCCTGGGCGTCGGCAAGAATCGCGTCCCAGCCGCGACGGTTCAGCAAGTCGGTCAGGGCATCGCGGTGCGCCTGTGCCTTCGCGATTTCCAGGGCCCGCCGGTCCCGGTCGAAGCCGCGGGAGAGTTCCAGCTGGGAGGAAAGCAGGTCACTGAAGACCTTGAGCAGTTCCTCGTCCACGGACTCGTCAGCCTCCAGCGGTTGGCTGCGCACCCCGCACAGCACGCCGAAGGGCTGTCCATTGTCATCACCGATCGTATAGCCGGCATACGCCCCGATCTTGCGGGCAACCGGCAAATCCGCGTACTGCGGGTGGGTCTTCGCGTCGGGAACCACGTGCGCGGCGCCCGCCGCCATGCGCCGACAAAAGGTTTCACCCCAGTCCATCCGGTCCCCCACATTGATCAGGTGATCATGGTGAACGTGCAGGTGCACCTGGTACCCGTCGGTGATCCGCGAGACCGACCAATCCGTCAACGGGGTGTGGTGGTTCAGGTAGTCCACCACGCGCTGCGCGGCCCGGGAGAAACTGTGGGCACCGTTGACCTCCCGGCGCTCCGTGGCCAGCAGCGGTGCACCCTTCGCATTTCCAAGGAGTGCGTCCTGTGACAGGGAGCCTTCACCGGTGCCAGATTCGTACACGCTTGCCACTCGTTTCTCGTTGTCGATCGCCTCAGGGGTGCCCCTGAGATGCCGGACCCGCACGGTTGGTGCCCGCGCCGGAGGGGCGCACCGAGTACAAGTCCCGGCCGCTTCACCGGTCCGCATCATCCGAACCCCGCTTTTTGCTGAAAATACCAGCGCGACATGGCGACTTCAAGCCCGAACAGCAGGCTCTACGGCTCCGCCGTCCCTGGGTCGACCCCAGCCCCAAAGGCGCTGGTGCTGGCCCAATCAACTCCGATTTCTGTGCCTCTCGTGCTGGAACCCGGCAACGGAACCGACGCAGGCGGATCCAGTGCAGGGCAATGCGCCGGCGCATCCGGGACTCGCCCGAACCAGGCTGCGGCATGATGTCTCACCACGGTTTGAAGCGGGATACAGTAAGTCTTGGTTTGTCCCCGACTACACAGGAGCACCGCATGCTCACCAGCCTCTTTACCGACCACTATGAGCTGACCATGCTGCAGGCCTCACTGGCGTCCGGGGCCGCGCACCGTCCCAGCGTGTTCGAGGCCTTCGCCCGCCGCCTGCCGGATGGACGTCGCTACGGAGTGGTCGCCGGCACCGGCCGGCTGCTGGAGGGGCTGGCGAACTTCCGCTTCGAGGACGAACAGCTGAAGTTCCTGTCCGACAACAAGGTCGTGAACAAGGAGACCCTGGACTACCTGGAGAACTTCAAGTTCACCGGCAACATCACCGGCTACGCCGAAGGTGAGCTCTATTTCCCGAACTCGCCGCTGCTGACCGTGGAGTCCACGTTCGCCGAGGCCTGCGTCATCGAGACCTTCGTGCTCTCCACGCTGAACCACGATTCGGCCATCGCCTCCGCCGCCTCTCGCATGATCGCCGCCGCCGGCGAGCGCCCCTGCATTGAGATGGGCTCGCGGCGCACCCACGAGGAGGCCGCCGTGGCCGCGGCCCGCGCCGCCGCCATCGCCGGGTTCGACTCCACCTCCAACCTGGAGGCCGGGGCCCGCTACGACATCCCGACCGTGGGCACCAGCGCCCACTCCTTCACACTGCTGCATGAAAGCGAACGCGAGGCGTTCCAGGCACAGGTCGATGCCCTGGGCGTGGACACCACGTTGCTGGTGGACACCTACGACGTCGAGCAGGGCGTGCGCACCGCGGTGGAGGTCGCCGGCGCCGAACTGGGTGCGGTCCGGCTGGACTCCGGGGACCTGGTCCAGCAGGCCACCTGGGTGCGCGAGCTGCTCGATGACCTGGGCAACTGGAACACCAAGATCACCGTCACCAGCGACCTGGACGAGTACGCGATCGCCGCCCTGGCCAGCGCCCCGGTGGACTCCTACGGGGTGGGCACCGCACTGGTCACCGGTTCCGGGCACCCCACCGCCTCCATGGTCTACAAGCTGGTGGCCCGTCAGGACACCTCCGGCGAATGGATCCCGGTGGCCAAGGCCGCCACCAACAAGGCCAGCACCGGCGGACGCAAGAGCGGCGTGCGCCAGCTCAATGAGCGGAACCGTGCGGTCAACGAGATCGTTGTACTGGGTGAACACACCACCGAAGGCCCGGAACGCTTGCTAACCGTCCCGCTGGTCACGCATGGTGAGATTGACGAAAAGTATGTCTCAGCCTCCGGCGTGCAGCTGGCCCGCCAGCGGCACCACGCCTCGATCCAGGAGATGCCAGGCATCGCCCGCAAACTGCAGCGCGGTGAACCGGTGATCCCCACGATCCTCGTGAATGAATAGGAAGCACTATGTCCCGCGCACTGCTGATCATTGACGTACAACCGGACTTCTGCGAAGGCGGCCCGCTGGGCGTGCAGGGCGGCAATGCCGTTGCCTCGGCCATTGCCGCGGATGTGGCCGAACGCCGCGACTCCTACACCGCGGTCGCCACCACCCAGGACTGGCATATCGATCCGGGCCGGCATTTCTCTAAGAACCCGAACTATGTGGATACCTGGCCGGTGCACTGCGTGGCCGGAACACCCGGCGCGGCCCTGCATCCGCAGATCGCCGACCTGGAGGTGGACGGCCACTTCGCCAAGGGCCGGTATTCGGATGGCTATTCGGGCTTCGAGGCCCGGCTGCTGAATCCGGCCGCGGACCTGGAGGACGAATCCGGTCCGCTGCTGGAGGACTGGCTGAAGCAGCGGCAGGTGACCGCAGTGGACGTGGTGGGTATCGCCACCGACCACTGCGTGCGCGCCACCGCGCTGGATGCGGCCAAGGCCGGCTTCGCCACCACCGTGATCACCCCGCTGACCGCGGCGGTCTCCCCCGAGAACCTGCCAAGCCTTTACAGCGAACTGCGTGAATCAGGGGTCACCGTCCTGACCCTGGGCTAGAAACCGGGTCGGAACACGGGCATTGACAAAGAGGAAGAGGCCGCCGTGGCGGCCTCTTCCTCTCTGGTTTGGGTGCGGCGTCCCGCTCCTACCGGGACTGCGGTCACCGCTGGCTACTTGCGCCCGACGAACCAGTCCTGCAGCTTCTCAATGCGGGCGCGCAGCTGGTCCGCGTTGGCCTGCGGCACGGCCGGTCCACCGCACACGCTGCGCAGCTTCGTGTGGATCTGCGCGTGCGGGGTGCCGGTGCGCGCCGCCCACGCCGAAACGTTCTTGGACAGCTGGCTGCGCAGGTCCATCAGCTGGCGGTGGTCGGAAACCGGGGCGGGTTTGGAGGCCCCGCCCTTGATCTGCTTGCTCTGCTGTTCGCGCAGCAGCGCCGAGACCTGTTCGGGCTCCAGCAGCCCGGGGATCCCCAGGAAGCCGAGCTCCTCATCGCTGCCAATGTCCGCGCCGGTGCCGAACTCGCCGCCGTCAAAGAGCACGCGATCGAATGAGGCCTGGGAGTTCAGCGCCTCAAACTTGTTGCGCACCAGCTCGTCGCTGGCCTTCTCCTCACGGTTGGCTTCCTCCAGGGCCGCGTCATCCAGCCCGTCCTCCACCTTGGAGCCTTCGCGGTCCAGCGCGTGGTCGCGTTCGACCTCCATCTCGTTGGCCAGAGCCATCAGGATCGGCACGGAGGGCAGGAACACGCTGGCCACTTCACCGCGCTTGCGGCTTCGCACGAAGCGGCCGACAGCCTGGGCGAAGAACAGCGGGGTCGAGGTCGAGGTGGCGTACACGCCCACGCACAGCCGGGGCACGTCCACGCCCTCGGACACCATGCGCACCGCCACCATCCAGCGTGAATCTCCTTCGGAGAA
This sequence comes from Glutamicibacter sp. V16R2B1, assembly GCF_005774635.1. Taxonomy (NCBI): domain Bacteria; kingdom Bacillati; phylum Actinomycetota; class Actinomycetes; order Micrococcales; family Micrococcaceae; genus Glutamicibacter; species Glutamicibacter sp. V16R2B1. Next base: position 112,371 of record NZ_VATX01000001.1, on the reverse strand, counting down.
CTCATCGATCTTCTGCGAGGCGGTAGGGTCATCGGAGAGGATCGTGGTGACCTTCTGCCCGCAGATTGCCTCCAGCTGCTGGGCGTAGGCCTTGGCGTCATCGATGTCGGTGGCGATCACCAGCCCGCCGGCGTCCTTCACGGTGCGCCGTACCTCGGACAGGCGGCGGTCGGCGGCGCGCAGCACCGAGGGGATCCAGTCCCCCGCCGGGTCCAGCGCCGTGCGCCAGGCGTGGGCGGTGATGTCCTTGGTGGCCCCGGCACCGAGCTGGGCCTCCATTTCCTCGCCGGCGGCGGTGCGCCAGCGCATGTTGCCCGAGTAGGCCATGAACAGCACCGGGCGCACCACGTGGTCGGTCAGCGCGTTGCCGTAGCCGTAGGTGTAGTCGGCCTTGGAGCGGCGGATCCCATCCCCCTCGTCGGTGTACTGCACGAACGGGATCGGGGCGGTGTCCGAACGGAACGGGGTGCCGGTCAGCGCCAGCCGGCGGGTGGCCGGTTCGAAGGCCTCGCGGATACCATCGCCCCAGGACAGCGCGTCACCGGCGTGGTGGACCTCGTCCATGATCACCAAGGTGCGCGCGTCCTCGGTCTTGGCCCGGTGCACGGCCGGCTTCTGGGCGACCTGTGCGTAGGTGACCACGACCCCGAGGTAGTGATCGCCATGGCGGCCATCGGAGTTCTTGTAGTTCGGGTCCAGCGCCAGCCCGACACGGCCGGCCGCGTCGGCCCACTGCTTCTTCAGGTGGTCGGTGGGCGCGACCACGATCATCCGGTTGATCTTCTTGGAGTCCACCAGCACCTTGGCCAGGCGCAGTGCGAACGTGGTCTTACCGGCACCGGGGGTCGCCACCGCCAGGAAGTCCTTGGGTTCGGTGTCGAAGTAGAGGGCAAGCGCCTCGGCCTGCCAGGCACGCAGCTTCGGCCCGGTGCCCCAGGCCGCGCGTTCCGGATATGCCACCGGCAGCTTGTCTTCCAGCGGAAGCTTGTCACCAATGTCGAAAAGTGTGTCGGTCATCTATCCTCTCCCGGCGCGGACCACGAATCTATGCCCAGCAGCCGTGCGGCTGCCGGGCGTGAAGGCAGGGTCGGTTAGTCGCCCTGCATGGATTCGTAGATTTCCTTGCACTCCGGGCAGACCGGGAACTTCTTGGGGTCACGGCCGGGAGTCCAGACCTTGCCGCACAGGGCGATCACCGGTTCCCCGGACAGGGCCGATTCCATGATCTTTTCCTTGCGCACATAGTGTGCGAAGCGCTCGTGATCGCCGGCCTCAACGTTCTGCTGCGTCTCGGTCCGCTCGATTGTTGCTGTTCCGCCGCGGGTTTCTTGTGACTCTTCAACCATGGCATCCAGTCTAGTACTTTTCGCGCTCCACCCAAGCCCCCACAGCACGCCCAACCAGCCCGCCGCAGCCCCGGAAATCCGCTCGATTACCGGGCTGACCTGCCGACTTGCCGCGCACCGCGGATGGCTTTGAACACCGTGTGAAGTTCCGGGCACCGGCAGGGGGTTGCGGACATGGCAAAGCCCCGGTAGCCGGGTGCTGGAGGTGATCCAGCACCGGCACACCGGGGCTTGGGTGGGGCGCCATGGCCGTCGAGGCCGCTACTTGTTCAGCAGCACCGCCTGCATCAGCTCCGGCAGGCGGGCATCCATCCACTTGCCGCCCACCCGCACACCGATCAACAGCAGGATCCCGCCGTAGACGAATGCGCCGGCCAGGGTCACCCAACCCAGCGGCTGGATACGGCCGAAGATCGCAAACAGGTACGGGATCACCAGCGGCAGCAAGAGCAGCCCCATCCCGCCAAAGGTCAGCAGCTGGGTCAGCGCCACGCGCACCCCGTTGCCCGGCGGGGTCTTCATCGGGTTCTCCCCCGGCAGGGGGACCGCGTAGGTGTAGCGGGCCGAGACCACCGAGGAGATCGCCAGGGCCACCAGCAGCGCACCGAGCGAGAGGCCCACATCGGCCGGGATGCGCCAGTACTGGCTGGTCAGCGCGCCGGGCAGAATCGCCCCGAGCAGCACCGGCACCAGGCCCACCAGCAGGCAGGCGAGCATGCGCCCGATCCGGTCATCGCGGCCCCGCACCCCGGTGAGCACGTGCAGGGAGAACGCGGTGTTGTCGTAGGAGACGTCGGCGGAGATGGAAAAGCCCATCAGGATCCCGAAGATCGGGCCGAGCAGGAACATCATCGCGTAGCTGCCGGACTGCGAGCCGGCGAAGTAGAAGATCACCGGCAGCACCGGGACCATCAGCACGCCAATCGCGTAGCGCGGGTCCTTCAGCCAATACACCAGCGCCCGGGCGGCGACCGCACCCCACGGGGTGGACGGCATCCACTTGAAGGGGCCCAGCCCCTTGGCCGAGGCCGCGCGTTGCGGGGCCGGCGCGGTGACCACGGCGTTCGCGGTGGCCCGCAGCAGCAGCCAGTAGAGCACCGCCAGGCACACCAGGCCGTAGAGCAGGTGGCCGATCGCGGCCAACCACGCGCCCTCGGCGGCAGCCGGGGCGACCGCGCCCAGGGTGCCGAACGGGGTGTAGGCCAACACCGTGGCGACCGGGTCGATCCAGTCAAGGGCGCTGGTCGCCGCCTCGGTGAGCATCCCGATGATCGGCCCCAGGCTCACCAGCAGCAGGAAGAAGATCAGGAACGTGGCCTCGCGGAAGCGGCGCTTGGAGCGCAGCGCGGTGGCCTGGATGGTCAGGTACTGGCAGCCGAGCACCGCCAGCACCGCGGTGCCCAGGTTCGCCACCAGCGCCAGCAGCAGCACGCCCGGATCCAGGCGCCACAGCACGCTGAACCCGGCCATCGCCAACACCGTGATCAGCGCCGGGATGGAGACGAACCCGGCCAGCACCAGCGCCCGGCCCAGCGTCTTGGGCTCAATGCCGAAGTGCACGAAGCGCTGCGGCTCCAGGGTCAGGTCCACGCCGGTCAGTAGCGGCGGGACAATCGCCCAGCCGATCACCACCAGCGAGCTGGCCAGGATGGAAATGTAGCTCAGCCACTGCAGGTCCGCGGAGAACCAGGCGGCCAGGATCAGCATCGCCACCACGCCCAGGGCGTAGAGCGTACCGATGATCACCCCGACCAGCTGCCAGGTGCTGCGCCGGAAACCGTTGCGCAGCAGGGTCAGCTTTAGTTTGAGGATGTGCGCAACCACGACAGCCCTCCGCCCTGTGCCCGTCCGCCGACCAGGTCCACGAAGCGCTCCTCCAGGCTCATCCCGCCGCGCACCTCATCCACGGTGCCCGAGGCGCGCAGCACCCCGTCGGCGATCACGGCCACGTGCGAGCACATGCGCTGCACCAGGTCCATCACGTGGGAGGAGACGATCACGGTGCCGCCGAACTTCACGTACTCGTTCAGGATGTCCCGGATGTTTGCCGCCGAGACCGGGTCCACCGCCTCGAAGGGCTCATCGAGCACCAGCAGCTTCGGAGAGTGGATCATCGCGGTGGCCAGCGAGATCTTCTTGGTCATCCCCGCGGAGTAGTCCACCACCAGCTTGTCCCCGTCATTGACCAGATCCATGACCCGCAGCAGGTCCTCGGTGCGGGTGGTGACCTCCTCGCGCTCCATCCCGCGCAGCAGCCCCGAGTAGGTGACCAGCTGGCGTCCGGTGAGCCGGTCGAATTGGCGCACCCCGTCGGCCAGCACCCCCATCATCGACTTCGCCTCGCGCGGTTGGGCCCATACGTCCACCCCGTGCACGGCCGCGCTGCCGGCATCAGGGCGCAGCAGCCCGGTGGCCATGGACAGCATGGTGGTCTTGCCGGCGCCGTTCGGGCCGACCAGGCCAAAGAAGGAACCGGCCGGGACGTCCAGGCTGACGTCGTTGACCGCCACCTTGGGGCCAAACTGCTTGGCCAGCGATCTGATGCTCAGTGCGGGGATACTCATGTACCCGAGATTATCAATGGCCCCACCCCGGGCGGATCATCCTTTGGAGTTAAACTTGCGCCCCAATTCCCAAGTGAAAACGAGATTTGATCTTTAAACCCATCCCGCCTTTCCCGTTGGCTTCCACCCGAAATTGACTTACAGAGCAGGCCGGTTTTCCATCGCTGGGACTTACTGGCCCCCAAAAAAGCCCTCCTGACTGGCTCTTTGCATCAATTCAAAACCCAGTAATGGTGATGTAAAGCACACCTGAGGTCAGGAGTGTAAAGCACTCCAAAAGGCTCAAGACCTCAGTAGCTCTAAAGGGCTTATGTACCAGGTGCACATATTTGAAAAGTTTCGACCCATTTAGAACGGCGGTACGACCTTGAACTGGTACCTAGTATGGATCATAGGTTTTTTGGTCCTCCTATTCGCTGTCAGCATCAGATCTTCAAAGACGGTAAAGACAGCCGACGACTATGCGATGGCGGACTTCAAGCTTGGCTTCTTCCCAATCTGCGGCTCTGTTATCGCGACAGTTACGGGTTCAGCAGCGCTGATTGGCGGCTCGGGTAAAGGGTTCGAGATGGGAGTCTCTTACTTCATCACAAGCATCAGCATGATGCTTTTTACTGTGGTAGCGATGCTCGCGCTTGGCCCGGTGATCCGAAAACTTCGCCTGTACACCATCCCCGAGCTGTTCGCTCGGCGTTTCGGTAAGCTCGCCGCGCTGATCCCTGCGCTGATCATCGGTTTCCTCTACATGACTCCAACGTTCGGCATGCAGCTTGTCGGCATGAGTTCAATTTTGAGCTCCATCACTGACCTGCCCGCATTCTGGGGAATCATTATCGGCTTTGCCGTGACCCTCGTGTTCACCCTCATCGGTGGTATGCCCAGTGTCGCGTGGACCGACGCGATCCAGACCATCGTCATATTGGCGGGTGTCGTCATCACTCTCGTAGTCGGTGTTTCATACGCTGGCGGTCCATCAGTCGTCGTGCGCGAAGCCCCGGAAAAATTGCTCAGTTTCGGTAGCATCGGCGGCATAGAACTGATGAACTGGTTCTTGGTTTTCGGGCCCTTCTACATAGTCTGGCAGACCACCTGGCAGCGCTTGACGGCTGCAAAATCCACAAAAGTCGGGATTTCGGGTGTCGTGATCGGTTTTGTTATTTCCGCATTGATCGGTCTCGTCGCAATTTTCATCGGGATCACTGCGGTACAGGTCTTCCCGGAGGGAACTGATCCAGACGCGATCTACACCTCGTTCATCGCGCAGCTGTTCCCTGGCTCTATCGGCGGCCTACTCATGGTCTCCTTGCTTGCCGCACTCTTGACCGGTGCGACTTCATTCCTGCTCAGCGGCGCAATCAACGTCTCCAAGGACATCTACGAGGGTTGGGTCAACCCTAAGGCTGGCGACGCTCAGATCTTGAAGGTCTCCAGGCTATCCGTAGCTTTCATGGCGGTGCTCGGGCTCGTGATAGCTCTTTGGGTGAAGGACGTAATCGGCATTTACCAGGTCGCACTGTCTTTCACTGCCTCGGCTCTCGTAGCACCGGTGCTCGCTGCCATGTTTTGGAAGCGCGCGACCAAGGCGGGCGTCATGGCCAGCACCATTGGGGCGCTGGTAGTTTCCTTGGCATGGCGAATAGCAGGTACGCCATTTGGACTCCACGAAATCGCGCCCGGCCTTCTGGCATCTGGGACGCTGCTGATTGTTGTCAGCCTGATGACTAAACACTCTGAGGATGAGACCGTTATTGCTTACTTCCAAGCGTTCCGACGCGGACTCCCACTGAGCAGCAAGACTCCCGTCAAGGGTGAAGTGACTTCAGCTGCAGAGGCGATACTCAGCGAAAGCGAGCAGTCCCATGCTATGGATCCTACAGAGAGCGGCACCTCAGGTTCCCTGAACTCCGACCCGACTCATGATTCCCCGGCCAAGTCGCCATCAAAGTTGAACGAGCGATGAACCAGACTACGAAGTAGCAATCCCGATCAGTTCCCCACCGGAAAGGAACACAATGGAACGTACAGTAATCTACCCAGCTCGAATCGTCCGTACTATGGACCCCGCACGGCCAGTAGCCGAAGCTGTCGCTATACGTGGCGACCGAATTCGTGCAGTGGGAACAGTGACAGAACTGAAAGAGTACCCCGGGGCCGTCGTAGATGAACGTTACTCAGATTCGGCTCTCCTACCTGGCTTTGTGGAGGCGCATAGTCACGCGGGCTCGGGAAACGTCTGGGCCAACACCTACGTGGGATACATGGATCGGATCGACCCTGATGGACGACGCTGGCCCGGGTGTCGGACCGTCGATGAGATTCTAGAACGGCTTAGAGAGGCCGAGGCAGAATTGCACGCTCCCGACGAATTACTCATGGCTTGGGGACTCGACCCCATTTACTTCCCGGACCAGCCGCTGGCGGCTGAACAACTCGATATGGTGTCATCCAACCGGCCTATTTACGTTTCTCACACAAACGGGCACGTCTGCGCGGTCAATAGCGTAGTCCTCGAACGTTTCGGCATAAATCAGTCGACGAGGGTTGATGGCGTGGTCAAGAATGAGAATGGTGATCCGACAGGCGAACTGCAAGAGTTCGCAGCGATGGGTCTCGTTGCAGAATTAACTGAGGGTCGCGGCGTTCTCAATACCAACACTGAGGCACTAATCCGATTCGCGCAGGAAGGGGTGAACACCGGAACGACGACGCTCACAGACCTGGGCACGACAGCGCTAATGGACGATGAGGGTGTCGACCTGTATGAGTCGGTAGTTCGCGACGATTACCCTGCAAGGCTCAATGTCTTCCACTTTGGCGCCGGAATCGGTCAACCTACCCTCTCTTTGCAGGAGGCTGCGGACCGGCTTGTGCATCTTCGCGACGAATCGACAGGAAAACTTCGCTTCGGAAACGTCAAACTCATGCTGGACGGATCCATTCAAGGTTTCACTGCACGGCTACTCGCGCCTGGCTACTATCGAGATCAGCCTAACGGGATCTGGAACATTAGCCCGGAAGAATTCAAGGCAGCGTTCGAGACATTCCACCGCGCAGGCCTGCTGGTTCACGTTCACTGCAACGGCGACCAGACAACTCAGCTGTTCCTTGACATACTCGAAGAGATTCTCACGAGCTACCCGCGGCCCGACCATCGTCATACCTGCACCCATTCTCAGATGACCACGGCGGCGCAGTATCGGCGGATGGCAGCGCTTGGAGCCTGCGCGAACATCTTTGCCAATCACATCTGGGCGTGGGGTGATCAGCATATTGATGTGACTGTTGGTCCCGACAGAGCGGCACGAATGAATGCAGCAGCGACCGCGCTGCGAACCGGGGTGCCGATTTCCTTGCATTCGGATACACCAGTAACGCCTTTGGGACCACTGCAAGCCGTAAAACATGCCGTTACACGAAAAACCGTCTCGGGACGTGTAATGGGCGAATTCGAGAAGATCGGAGTGCAAGAAGCACTCGAAGCCGTGACCATCGGTGGCGCCTACATGCTGAAGATGGACCACGAAGTAGGTTCCATTGAATCCGGTAAGTTTGCGGATCTAGCGGTCTTGGCGGAGGATCCCTTTGATGTTGAGGCGGAACGCATAGGTGACATCCGGGTCCTGGGAACTGTAGTCGGTGGGCAACACTTCAAGACGAAGGTTGCAGCACCGGCAGAAGCACTGGCACCATGACGGCAAAGTTGGCGATCATCAGTGGTTATCTAGGATCTGGAAAATCGACGCTCGTGAATCGCTTGTTAGGCGGTGTTCTGCCCGGGCGTACTGCCGTCGTAGTAAACGATTTTGGTTCAATCAATATCGATGCCGATCTCATTTCGTCCGCGGACGAGGACACGATTGAGCTAACGAACGGCTGCATCTGTTGCCAGATAAATGACGATGCTTCGCGCGTTATGTCCAAACTTGCTGAACGCGCGGATCTTGACAACGTTCTGTGCGAAGTCAGCGGTGTCGGTGACCCTAGGCAAATTGCCCAATGGCGCACCTTTCCCGGCTTCACACGCGGGCCTCTCGTCGTCTGCGCAGACGCCACGGCTCTCCCGCGCTTATTGAAAAACGAATACGTCGGCGATACGGTCTCACGGCAGCTTGCGCGCGCCGAAACGGTCTTGATCACCAAGACGGATGTCGCTCTGCCCCGTGACATCAGCAAGACGGAGGAAGCCTGTCGTCGAGCTGCACCCAACGCGCTTATTTTCATACAGGAAAGTACTGATCCTGGGAAAACGGCACTCGAGGTATTTGGTCCTGCACAGAATGACGCCTCTGCCCGCTACACGGACGAAAGCCCGAAGCAAAACAAGGGTGCTGAGGCCTTAGCCCATCAAACACGACATGCTTCTGTCACTGTCGATCTCCCGAAGCCCCTCGACATTGATGTTCTAGTCAGCTTTTTGTCATCACAGTCCGCGCTCCTTATGCGGGCTAAAGGGATTGCCCTCGACAAGGCGGGCAGCTGGCAGGAAGTCCAATTAGCCGGGCGCCAAGTTACAGTGAGGCCACATGGCTCACAGAAGCGACGGCCAGAATCCTCGGCGATGGTGATGATCGCTGCAGGACCGAACGCCGAGGGGATAGTGCACGAAGCCGAGGCAGAGCTGAAACAACTTAACAGATAGTGGCAGCTACTTCTAGTTGGGATTGCCAGCCTCTAGACCAATGCTTCGACTTCTGGGAGCGTTCTCGCGTGACCAAAACAAGCATTAGTGGTGAGTGTCTGGTTCCATCGCTTACGGAAAGCAAGAACCGCGAGTGCAGATGTCGCACTCGCGGTTCTTACTTTGCCGACGAGGTGGTTTAGAAGAGCACGCGGGCCAGCTTCTGGCGGGAGGCGGCGACCCGCGGGTCGCTGTTGCCCACCACGGCGTACAGCTCGATCAGCCGGCGCCGGACCCGTTCGCGGTCCTCGTCATGCAGCCGGGAGATCAGGTTCACCAGCCGGGAGAAGGCGTCCTCCACGTGCCCGCCGGCCACATCCATGTCCGCCACCTCCAGCTGGGCGTTGATGTCATCCGGGGACTGGGCCGCGGCCTGGCGCACCTGGTTCAGGTCCTTGCCCTGGGTGCGCGAGAGCAGGCGCACCTGGTACAAACCCACCTGCGCCTCGTGGTCGTTGGGCTTCTCGTTCAGCGCCTGGGTGTAGGCGGCCTCCGCGGCGGCGAAGTCCCCCGCATCGATCGCGTCCATGGCCTTCTGGTGCAGCGGCGGCAGCGCCGGCTCCTCTGTGCCCGCGGCGCCAAACGGCGGCACGGTCCCGCCCATCCCCTGCTGCGCGGCCAGCTCCAGCAGCTGGGCCAGGACCTGCTCGATCTGCTCGGCCGGGGCGGTGCCCTGGAACAGCGGGACCGGCTGGCCCTTGACCAGCGCGACCACCATCGGGATCTGCTGGACCTGGAAGGCCTGGGCGATCTGCGGGTGCGCCTCCGCATCCACCACGCCCAGCACCATCTTCCCGCCCTGGCGGTCGACCAGGGTGCCCAGGATCTTGTCCAGCTCCACCGAGGCGGCCAGGCGCGCGGCGCCCAGCGACACCAGCGCCGGGACCTGCTGGGACAGGCCCACGAACTGCTGGAACCCGGCCTCATCGAGCTGGGTGGTCCAGCTGCCGGCGGCGGCGGCCGGGATCTGCTCGGCCTGCTGGGCCGCAGCGGCCAGGTCGGTCAAATCCACGGCCCCGCGGGCCGAGGGGATATTCTGTTCGCTCATTAGCTCTCCTTCACCTGCTTGACATCCAGCAGTACGACTTCGCCGGCGATCAGGGAAATCTTGTCCTTCGAATCCCCGGCAGGAATGTAGAACATCACGGGTTCAGCGTAGCGGATCTGCACGTCCCCGGTGCTGGAGCTGCTGCCCAGCAGCTTGCGGGTCAGCTCATCGGCGCCCTTGAGCGGGTCGCTGTCCTCGGTGCGCTTGAACGTGGTGGTCGAGTTGATCAGCCCGGTCACGATCGCCCCGCCGTCCGGGGTGGAGAGCACCATGGTGTCCTTGGCGCTGGGCTTGCGCTCGTACTTCACGTCGGCCTCGTTGGCCTTGTCCTTCTCCGACTTCTGTCCGGCGTGCACCGCCTTGATGAACTCGGATTCGGCGAACTTCCCGGCCTGCTTGGACTTCGGGTTGGTCAGCACGTCGGCCAGCTGGTTCATGGCGTCCTGCGGCTTGGTGTTCAGCCCCTCGGCGTCCGCGCCCAGCTGCTTCACCGACGGGTCGCCCACCGCGATGCCCGGGAAGGAGGCGCCGGGCAGCATCTGCGAGGCGAAGACGACCTTGTAGTTATCCCGCGCGTTCTCCTGGCGCAGGGTGATGGCGATCGGCAGCGTGTTCGGGTCCTGGTCCTTGGCGGTGACCACGTTGATCACGCGCGGGAACTTGGCCTCGGAGGTGTTGGGCACCGCGGCGGAGCGGCTGACGTCGGTGGCCAGCTTCGTCGGCTCGGCGACCTTCACGTCCTTCTTCAGGATCTCGTAGCGGCTGGAGCGGATGGACTTGAAGGCCCCGGCGGTGCGGGCGTCCAGATCCTTGGCGTTGTGCGAGTCATCGGCCTTGCCGACCTGCTTCTTCACATCCTCCAGGATGCGGTTCAGCTGTTCCTCGGTGACCACGGGGAAGGTGGTGGCGGTCTGCTCCTCGGGCGTGGCCGAGGCGGACTGCTCGGCGGCCGCGTCGCTGGCCTGTTCGCTGGGGGTTGCGCTTTCGGCGTCCTGGGGGCTGGCGGACTCATCGCTCGGGGCGGCCGGGATCAGCACCCCGGACAGGCCCAGGGACAGGGCGGCAACCAGGGCCAGCGAGTTGTGGGTGTTCACCCGGCGCGCCGGGCGCTTGGCGGCGGGGCGCACCAGCAGGAAGGCCAGGCCCACCACGATCAGCAGCGAACCGATGATGATCAGCGGCAGCGCCCAGGGCATGGTGGCGGTGTTCGCGTAGGTGACCGAGATCTTCGCCGGGGCGGCCTGCTTGCCGTCGGCGGCCAGCAGCAGCGACCAGGAGCCGCTATCCGGCGCGGTCCAGCGGTAGGTCATCTTCCCGTCGGCCTGCTGGGAGTCAAAGAAGATGTCCCCGCCGGCCGGGTTGGGCACCTCGGCCTTGCCGTCGACCAGCTCGGCCTGCAGGCGGTGGTTCACCCGGTCGATGCCGGTCAGTGAGACGTGTTTGGCATCGCCCACCCAGGCCTCCACGTCATAGCTGCGGCCCAGCGAGGCGGTGAACTCCCCCTCGGATTCGATCTGCAGCTCCACCGGGGCGATGTCCGCGTCGTTGATCGACGGCTCGATCACCGTCAACGGCGCGCTGCCGTCGAATTCGGGCATGGAGGCAGTCACCGTTTCGGGCGGCGCCCAAAACGTCTTCTGTCCGATGCCGATGAACAGGGCCACGGCCCCGATCAGCATCGCGATCACCGGTAGTATTTTTCGCACGGCTTCACCCATTCGCATCACGGTCACAAGGTCTTCGACTCAAGTCTAACGAGTGGATCGTGGACTTGGTTCCTGACGCGGATTGTGAGGATGCTCAAACCGCGTGCGGGCTCGGACCCGCAACATCCATCCTGACCGCCCCGGCTGGGGGTAAGCTCAAAGCCATGAACCCGCAGCCTGATTCCGAGCCGCACCAGGACGAGCCGGCGCCGCGTCCGGCCACCGAGGTGTCTGCCCGCGAGGTCGTCGCCGGCGGCAGCCGGATGCGCCACTTTGGCCGCCGAATCACCCAATTGCTCAGCGCCCCGGCACGCAATCCCGCGTTGGGTGACGAACCCGACGTGGACGGCGAGCAGCAAAGCGAATCGCTGGAGGTCATGCATCCGGTTGCCCTTGGCTTCCTAGCCACCCTCGGTGTGGGGTTGGCGCTGCTGGGATACTACCTGCTGACCAACGTGGGTTCGCTGATCACCTGGATCGTGATCGCGATGTTCATCGCACTGGGCCTGGATCCTATCGTCCGTTTCCTGGTGCGCCACGGCTTCACCCGCCCGCTGGCGGTGCTGAGCACCATGGTGGGGATCTTTGCGGTCTTTGGCGGCTTCATGGCGGTGATCATCCCGACCCTGGTCACCCAGATCACGCAGTTCATCGAAAGTGCACCACAGATCATCGATGATTTTCTGAACAGTGACTTGGTCTCCCAGCTGGACCGGCAGTACCAGGTCACGGAGCGAATCAACGATGAGGTGGACAAGTTCTTCGGGGATTCCGGGGCGGTAACCAACGTCTTCGGTGGGGTGCTCGGCGTTTCCCAAACCGTGGCCCAGTCCATGTTCGGGATCCTAATCGTGCTCGTGCTGGCCGTCTACTTCCTGGCCTCCATGCCCGGGATCATGGCCTTCTCCCTGCGCCTGGCCCCACGCTCCAAGCGCCAGAGGGTGGGCGAGCTGATGAACCGGATCACCCGCAGCGTCGGCAATTACGTGATCGGCCAAGCCTCGGTGGCGATCCTGAACTCGCTGGTGGCGCTGACCCTGATGACCATCCTGGGTGTGCCCTTCGCCGCGTTGCTGACCCTCGTGGTGGCGATGCTGGCGTTCATCCCGCTGGTCGGGGCCGTCATCGCTGGGGTGCTGGTCACCACACTGACCCTCACCCTGGGCTGGCAGAGCGCGTTGATCTACGGCATCTGCTACTTCGGCTACCTGCAGATCGAGGCGTACATCGTCTCCCCGCGCATCATGCACAAGGCGGTGGCGGTGCCCGGCGCGGTGGCGGTGATCTCGGTGATCGCCGGCGGTTCACTGGCCGGGATCACCGGCGCGCTGATGGCCATTCCCACCGCCGCGGCGGCCATGATCCTGCTGCGCGAGGTGTTCATCGCGCGCCAGGACAGGCTTTAAAACTCTAGAGCGCCAGGCCCAGCCACAATCCGAGTCCGGCCGCGAGCACCGTGGCCAGCAGCGTGCCCAACGCGTTGCCAAGCGTGGCCAGCACCCGGCCCTGACGCAGCAGGCGCACCGTTTCCACGCTGGCGGTGGAGAAAGTCGTATAGCCGCCAAGGAACCCGGTGCCCAGGATCAGCCGCCAGGTCTCGGGCAGCAGGTGGCCCATTGCCAGCCCGGTGATGAGGCCCAGCACCAGGGATCCGCTCAGATTAATCAGGATCGTGCCCCACGGCAGCGTGCCGCGCCAGCGCACGGCGATCCACTCCACCAGCACAAAGCGGCTGACCGCCCCCAGTCCCCCGGCCAGGGCCAAGAGCACAAACTGGATCACATCCATCTCACTGCCCCCGTTCCGGATCGGCGGCCCCGTCCGGTTCCCCACTGGCCGATCGTCCATGCCGGGTGCTGGAGCGGCGGATCGTGGCGGAAAGGATGATCCCGGCGGCCGCCGCCAGGAAGCCGAGCACCACGGAGCCCAGCGCGTAGGCCAGACCGGCCAGCGGGCTGTTACCGCCCAGCAGCAGGGCCGTGTCCACGGCCAGGGCACTGTAGGTTGTGAACCCGCCCATGAAGCCGGTTCCCACCAGCAGCCGCCAGACCCGGTGCCGGCGTTGTTCGCTGCTGTGCTGCGCGAGGAACTCAAGCAGCAACCCGAGCAGGAAGGCGCCGAGCACGTTGATGGCAAGGATGGTGTACGGCACCGAATCCACCGGCGGGAAGAGCAGGGCAAGGCCCTGCCGGCTGGCGGTACCGAGCGCCCCGCCAAGAAAAACCAACAACAGCGGGACCAGGCGGGCCGAGTGTGGTGTACGTACAGGCTTCGGCGTCGTGGAATTCATGCCTTCTCCCCCACTGGGTGGACGCACGGTGCATGGCGCGCGGATAACCGCCACCCGGCAGCCGTGGCACATTCGGGGCTGCAAAGTGTGACGCTCATCGTGGATCTCCTACCTTTCGGGCACAGTGGTGCTGCTGAGGTAGGGACCGTTGTCGCAACGGGTGCGAGGTTGGGTACGGCGGGCCCCACCGCCGTGATGCCGGGCATCGCTTTCATTCTGGCACAAGGCCATGGTGCGCAGGAACTCCACTAACACCATCAGTAACGGTAGGAGCGGATCTCCCAGCACCGTTCATGCCAGTGCCGCCGCGCCGCCGCCGAGGCCTCGTCACCGGACCAGTGATCGGCTCGCCAGGCCACCAGGTGCGAGACCCCCACGCCGATCACGCGGTGGCAGCCCGGGCAGGTGTAGGTCTTGGACGCGGACAGCGGGCTGATCTTGCGCACATGCCACTGCCCATCCGGGGCATCCTGCAGGCGCACCACCCCGTAGCGGGCCCGTTCGACCCAGTCCTCCTCATACTGCGGCGGCCCGGAAGGCTGGCGCGACGTGGTGTTGCGCGACCTTCCATTGCGGCGGGGACGGTTAGAACGGGGCATGGCTCCATCATGCCGCATGGCAGCAAGCCGGTTCCAGCCGAGCGCTCACACCACCGGCGGACACCACCGGATACCTGCGTCACACGCTGCCTGCATCCGGCGCGGCCAGCAGGTAGTGTTGTGTGGGTGCGTTTAGTTGTTGCAAAGTGTTCCGTGGATTATGCCGGGCGTCTGCGTGCCCACCTGCCCCTGGCCAAGCGCCTGATCATGGTCAAGGCCGACGGATCGGTGTTGATCCACTCGGACGGCGGCAGCTACAAGCCGCTGAACTGGATGAACCCGCCGCTGACCATGCACGTGCAGGAGCCGGCCCCCGAACTGGCCGAGGAAGGCGTCACCGAGGTGTGGCGCCTGGCCGCGGCGAAGAGCGATGACACGCTGACCATCCACTTCCACCAGATCGAGCACGACTCGGCCCACGAGCTGGGCACCGACCCGGGCCTGATCAAGGACGGGGTGGAAGCCGACCTGCAGCGCCTGCTGGCCGAACAGATCGACCTGCTCGGCGACGGGCACACCCTGATCCGCCGCGAGTACATGACCGCGATCGGCCCGGTGGACATCCTGGCGCGCGACGGCGCCGGGGCCACGGTGGCCGTGGAGCTCAAGCGCCGCGGGGACATCGACGGGGTCGAACAGCTCACCCGCTACCTGGAACTGCTCAACCGCGACCCGCTGCTCAAGCCGGTCACCGGCATTTTCGCCGCCCAACAGATCAAGCCGCAGGCCCGCACGTTGGCCGAGGACCGGGGCATCCGCTGCCTGGTGCTCGACTACGACGCGATGCGCGGCGTGGACGACTCGGCCGGGCGGCTGTTCTAGGTTCAAGGCAAGTCCCGTCTACCCGCCCGGCCACCAAAGCCCGGCAACCATTGCCACAACGGCAATTCCCAGACATGCCAGCCCGGCAGCGAAGAGCATCGCCAGCGATCTGCGGTCACGGCGCGGATCAATTATTTGAAAGCTTGCCTCGGTTTGCTCGACCCTTCGCATGGTCATTCGAAGATCCTCATCGGCTTCCTGGGCCATGAGATAGGCACATCCAAGGCCCAGCACGGCAAGGACGACAGACGTAATGGACAGCGATGTCACCTGCCACGGAGCGTGCGACAAGCGTGTCCCGCCCAACCCCAGAACCACCAACAAGCCACCAGAAAGACTGATCAGGCTCGTGCAGATCTTCTTCTGGCGTTCGTACTGCATCAGTCTGGCGTATACCCATTCGGGGTGGTTTACGGTCACTACCCGCTCCAGTCCTTTGTGAAAGAACGCTCCAGCTATCCCGCGATGGATCGCAGCGATAAACTGCTGCGGTCCAGCCATCGAAACTGGCGCACGGTAGCCAGCGTACTCAGCAATCTCGGGGCTATTCGCTGGGGTACCAGGGCTGGAATTATTCGCGAATTTGAGACAAGCTCGAACAAATGTGCCTAAGCTGGGGTCATGAGCACCGAACAGCGCACCGTAATGTTCGCCCGGCTGGTCTCCGACGGCCTGCAGGTTACCGATGGAGCGCTTGCCATCGAGGGCGACCGGATCGTCTTCGCGGGCAACCGCGATGACTTCCTGGCCACCGAAGACGCAGACAGCTTCACCGAGCATCCCCTGGCCGAGGACGCCACCCTGGTTCCCGGGCTGATCGACATCCACTGCCACGGGGCGAACGGCGCCGACTTCTCCGATCCGGAGCACGCCGGAGTCACCGACGCCATCGACTTTTTGCACCGCTCGGGCACCACCACGGTGATCGCCTCCCTGGTCTCCTCCGACCACGAACAGATGCTCAACGCCACCGAGCTGCTGGCCGAGTTCGCCGAGGCCGGGCTGATTGCCGGGATCCACGCCGAGGGCCCGTTCCTCTCCGCCGAACGCTGCGGCGCCCAATACCCGGGATTCCTCACCGACCCGGATCCGGACTTCGTCGCGGATCTGGTGATGGCCAGCCACGGGCAGCTGCGCACCATGACCTTCGCCCCGGAACTGGAGGGCACCGAGGATTTGATAGAGGCGCTGGTCTCCCAGGGCATCGTCCCGGCCATCGGTCACACCGCGGCCAGCGCGTCGGTGACCCGCAAGGCCCTGCAGGAGATCGCCGAGCAGCTGGAAAGCGCCGGGGTGGACGGCTTCACCGAGCGCCCGCTGGTCACCCACCTGTTCAATGCGATGCCGCCGATCCACCACCGCGATCCCGGCCCGGCCGCCGCCGCGCTGGAAATGGCGGCCAAGGGCAATGCGGTGCTGGAACTGATCGCCGATGGCGTGCACCTGTCCCCCGACACCGTGCGCATGGTGTTCGCACTGGTGGGAGCCAAGTCCATTGCACTGGTCACCGATTCGATGGCCGCCACCGGGCTGACCGACGGCGAATACACGGTGGGCCCGGCCAAGGTGCGGGTCGAGGACGGCGAGGCGCACCTGGCCGAGGGCGATCGGCAGCGCCTGGCCGGGGGCACCTGCACCCTGCTGGAGGTGGTGCGCCGCACCGTGGCCGCCGGAGTGCCGCTGGTGCGCGCGATCATCTCCGCCACCAAGGTGCCGGCCTACCTGATCGGGCTGGCCGATGAGGCCGGGCGGCTGCACCAGGGCTTCGTGGCCGACCTGCTGGTGCTTGGCCCGAACCTGGAGCTGCGCCAGGTGTTCAGCAACGGGCAGCTGCTGGACTGAACCCGCATTCCGGGCTCGGTCCGCCCGCCATCCCGTCGTGTCGTTAAACGGCTGACCCCCAACCCTTCACGGGTTGGGGGTCAGCTGTTGTCTCAGCCAGGAGACGGTGTCGACTAGATTTGCCAGGAGCCGGCGATCGGGCCGGCCTCGAGCCAGGCGGAGAACCCGGTGTAGTCCCGGTAGTCCATCGCCATCTCGATCAGTTCATCGCCGCGCTTGAGGCTAACGATGATGAACCCCGGCGGGATCTTGCCCCGTTCATCGTCCTTGGGCCGCCGCCACCCGGAAATGTCCAGGCCCCGGCGTTCCAGCACGAACGCCGGGATTGGCGAGACCGAGAAGAACCGCAGCAGGTCCACATGGGCCGTGCCGTAGCGTCCAATGCACATCACCCACTTGCCCGCGGGCGTGTGGTAGGAGGCATCGAAGGTTCCGAGCGTGCGCCGCAACTGGAAGCGGCGCACGCCCATGGCACCAAAGAACGCCATGATGCCGGCCAAGACCAGCAAGGCGATCAGAACTGGTGCGCTAATCTCAATCAATGGCGCCTACGCTGCGTTAACCACTGCGTTGTCGGCGACGATAACCACCCGGTCGTGGTCGACGGAGAAGAATCCCCCATCGATGCGCACCGAGAAGCGGGCCTCGGAAACCGGGTCGATTTCCAGATCCCCTGCGGCAAGCACGGTCAGGGTCGGCACGTGACCGGGCAGAACTCCGATCTCACCGTCCACCGAACGCGCCTTGACCAGCTTCGCGGGGCCGGCCCACACGAAGTGGTCGGCCGCCACGATTTCGACCTGAAGCTCGGCCATGCTACTTGCTGGCCTTCTGGATCTCGGCCCACTGGCGCTCGACGTCGTCCAGACCACCGACGTTGAAGAACGCCTGTTCTGCGATGTGGTCCAGGTCGCCGTTGCAGATGGCCTCGAAGCCCTCGATGGTGTCCTTCAGCGCCACGGTCGAACCCTCGACACCGGTGAACTGCTTCGCGGTGTAGGTGTTCTGCGACAGGAACTGCTGGATACGGCGGGCACGGGCCACGACGATCTTGTCCTCTTCGGACAGTTCGTCCACACCCAGGATCGCGATGATGTCCTGCAGTTCCTTGTTCTTCTGCAGGATCGACTTCACGCGGATCGCCACATCGTAGTGCTTCTGGCCCACGTACTGCGGATCCAGGATGCGCGAGGTCGAAGTCAGCGGGTCGATCGCCGGGTACAGGCCGCGCGAGGCAATCTCACGGGACAGTTCGGTGGTCGCATCCAGGTGGGCGAAGGTGGTCGCCGGGGCCGGGTCGGTGTAGTCATCGGCCGGCACGTAGATCGCCTGCATCGAGGTGATCGAGTGGCCCTTGGTGGAGGTGATGCGTTCCTGCAGCAGACCCATTTCGTCAGCCAGGTTCGGCTGGTAGCCCACGGCCGAAGGCATGCGGCCCAGCAGGGTCGACACCTCGGAACCGGCCTGGGTGAAACGGAAGATGTTGTCGATGAACAGCAGCACGTCCTGGTTCTGCACATCGCGGAAGTACTCCGCCATGGTCAGGGCCGAGAGGGCCACGCGCAGACGGGTGCCTGGCGGCTCGTCCATCTGGCCGAACACCAGGGCGGTGTCCTTCAGCACGTTGGCTTCTTCCATTTCGACCCACAGGTCGTTGCCTTCGCGGGTGCGCTCACCCACGCCGGCAAACACCGAGGTACCGCCGAAGTTGCGGGCCACACGGGTGATCATTTCCTGGATCAGCACGGTCTTGCCCACGCCGGCACCGCCGAACAGGCCGATCTTGCCGCCCTGGATGTACGGGGTGAGCAGGTCGATCGACTTGATGCCGGTTTCCAGCATCTCGGTGGAGCCTTCGAGGTCCGAGAACTTCGGGGCCTTGCGGTGGATCGGCCAGCGCTCGGTGACCTGGATCTCCGAGTTGTCAACGTCCAGGGCGTCGCCCAGCACGTTGAAGATGTGGCCCTTCACGCCGTCGCCGACGGGCACGGAAATCGGTGCCCCGGTGTCGGTGACCTGCGCGCCGCGCACCAGGCCGTCGGTGGCCTGCAGCGAGATGGCGCGAACCATGTTGTCGCCCAGGTGCTGGCTGGTTTCGAAGGTGATCTTCTTGGTTTCGCCGTTGATCGTCAGATCAGCGGTCAGTGCGTTGTAGATTGCAGGCAGTGCATCGGCTGGGAACTCGACGTCCACGACCGGGCCAGTCACGCGGGCAATGCGACCGGTGGCCCCTGCGGTAACCTGCTCGTTGAGTTGGGCAGTCATCTTTCTCACTTCTTGTCTGGTAGGAACTTTGCGGACTTAGCTGCTCAGCGCGTCTGCGCCGCCGATAATTTCCGTGAGTTCCTGGGTGATTTCAGCCTGACGGGCGTTGTTACGCAGTCGCGTGTACTTCTTGATCAGCTCCTGGGCGTTGTCGCCGGCGGACTTCATGGCGCGCTGGCGGGCAGCGAGCTCGGAAGCGGCGGCTTGCAACTGGCAGTTGAAGATGCGCGATTCGATGTACCGCGGCAGCAGTGCATCGAGCACTTCCTCAGCGGTCGGCTCGAATTCGTACAGCGGCAGCAACTCGTCGGCGGGAGTCTCGGAGTCACCCTCGACAACCTCCAACGGCAGCAGACGGATAACCGTCGGTTCCTGCGTGACCATCGACTTGAACTGGGTGTAGACCACGTGGATCTCATCCACGCCGTCCTGTTCGAAGTCATTGGCGAAATCCTCAAGCAGGACTTCGCGCAGCTCACGTGCGGTGTCAAACAGCGGGGCGTCAGTTCCCCCGGTCCATACCTTGGCGTACTCGCGCGAGCGGAAGTCGAAGTAAGCCTGGGCCTTGCGCCCGACCAGGTAGGTCTTGACTTCCTTGCCTTCCTCCCGCAGGAGTTCCATCAGATGCTCAGCCTGCTTCAGAACGCTGGCGGAGTAGGACCCGGCGAGTCCACGGTCCGAGGTCATCACCAGCACCGCGGCCCGGCGCACCTGCGTCGGCTCGGTGGTCAGCGGGTGATCGATGTCGGACTGCGACGCGACGGCGGTAACTGCACGGGTGATCGCATTGGCGTACGGCAGCGAGGCCGCGACACGGCTGCGTGCCTTGCCGATGCGGGATGTAGCGATCAGTTCCATCGCCTTGAAGATCTTGGCCATCGACGAGGTCGATGCGATCTTCTGGCGGTAGACCCGAATCTGGGCTCCCATGTGTGTCCTTTCCTTATCCCCTGGGTGGGGTGCGGCGCCGCCTGCGCGGCGCCCCACCTACCCAAGGAGATTGTCAGCGCTTCTGCTTGACGATCTGTTCCTGGTCGACGGCCTCGGAATCCAGGGCGTCGTGCTCTTCGTGGCCGGCGTTGACCAGGCGGTCCGCGCCATCCCCGAAGAAGCCGGCCTTGAAGTCCGCCACGGCGGCCTTCATGGCCTCGACGGTCTCGTCCTCCAGCTTGCCGGTCTGGGCGATCACGTTCAGCACCTCAGTGCGGTGACGCAGGTAGTCGATGAACTCCTGCTCGAAGCGGCGCACATCGGCGACCGGCACATCGTCCAGGTGGCCGTTGGTGCCGGCCCAGATGGACACGACCTGGTCGGCGACCGGGTACGGGGTGTACTGGCCCTGCTTGAGCAGTTCCATCAGGCGCGCACCACGGGTCAGCTGCTGCTTGGAGGCGGCATCCAGGTCCGAGGCGAACATGGCGAAGGCCTGCATGTCGCGGTACTGGGCCAGTTCCAGCTTCAGGGTACCGGAGACCTTCTTCATGGCCTTGACCTGCGCGGCACCACCCACGCGGGACACCGAGATGCCCACGTCGACGGCCGGACGCTGGTTGGCGTTGAACAGGTCCGACTGCAGGAAGATCTGGCCGTCGGTGATCGAGATGACGTTGGTCGGGATGTACGCCGAGACGTCGTTGGCCTTGGTCTCGATGATCGGCAGACCGGTCATCGAACCGCCGCCGAGCTCGTCGGAGAGCTTCGCGCAACGCTCCAGCAGGCGCGAGTGCAGGTAGAACACGTCGCCCGGGTAGGCTTCGCGTCCCGGCGGGCGGCGCAGCAGCAGCGACACGGCGCGGTAGGCTTCGGCCTGCTTGGACAGGTCATCGAAGATGATCAGAACGTGCTTGCCACCGTACATCCAGTGCTGGCCGATGGCCGAGCCGGCGTAGGGTGCCAGGTACTTGAAGCCAGCCGGGTCCGAGGCCGGGGAGGCCACGATGGTGGTGTACTCCAGGGCGCCCTGCTCTTCCAGGGTCTGGCGCACGGCTGCGATGGTCGAGGCCTTCTGACCCACGGCCACGTAGATGCAGCGCACCTGCTTGGTCGCATCGCCACTGGCCCAGTTGGCCTTCTGGTTCAGGATGGTGTCCACGGCGATGGCGGTCTTGCCGGTCTGGCGGTCACCAATGATCAGCTGGCGCTGGCCGCGGCCGATCGGGATCATCGCGTCGATGGCCTTCATGCCGGTCTGCAGCGGCTCGTCAACGCTCTTGCGCTGGGTCACGCCCGGGGCCTGCAGCTCCAGGGCGCGGCGGCCCTCGGCCGCGATCGGGCCCAGGTTGTCCAGCGGCTCGCCCAGCGGGTCCACCACGCGGCCCAGGAAGGCGTCGCCCACCGGAACCGAGAGGATCTCCCCGGTGCGCTCGACCTTCTGGCCTTCTTCGATCCCGGTGAAGTCACCGAGCACGACCACGCCGATTTCACGGGTGTCGAGGTTCTGGGCCAGGCCCAGGGTGCCGTCTTCGAAACGAAGCAGCTCGTTGGCCATGACGGAGGGAAGACCCTCCACCTTGGCAATGCCGTCGCTAGCTGTAATGACGCGTCCGACTTCGGTACGCTCTGCCTTGCCCGGTTCGTAGGACGCTGCGAACTCGTTTAGGGCATTGCGGACGTCATCAGCGTTGATGGTCAAATCGGCCATCTGCAGTCCCTGCTCTCCTAATTTGTGATCCGAAGGCTGGGCAACGGATCGAATGTGTTTGAAGTCTGAAGTGGTCCTGGCCGGCAGGACTCCACCTGGTGGTGAAGCCCTACCCTGCCAGGGCGCGGCGCAGTTCGGCCACGCGCGATGCCACGGAGGCGTCGACGATGTCGTCGCCCACCTTGATCACCAGGCCGCCGACCAAAGTCGGATCGACCGAGACGTTGATCTTCAGCGCACGGCCGTACAGCTTGTTCAGGCTGGCTTCCAGTCGCTGGACCTGCACGTCGGTCAGGGCCCGCGAGCTGACGATGTGGGCGATCCAGCGCTGCTGGCGCTTGGCCACCAGCTCCATGAAACGCTCCACCAGGCGGACCGGCTTCATCCCGCGCGGGGCGGTCACGGCCTGGCGCAGCAGCAGCTGCGCGGCCGAGCAGGCACCCGGAACCAGCTTCAGGGCCAGATTGGCCTTCGCCTCGGCCGGAGCCTGGGCGTCGTCCAGCGCGGCCTGCAGCTGGTGGTTGCCCGACACGACTTCGGTGAAGTCGAACAGGTCCTTTTGCAGCTTGTCCAATCCCGCAGCGTTCGCCTGCTGTTCTGCCACGGCAGCCACCGCGGTGACCGCCAGGGTTTCCAACGCATCGCTAATGTCGCGTTCCGAGCTCCAGCGGGTGGAAGCCAGCTGCTTGACGGTGTCCTCGGCGTCGGCCGAGACCTTCCCGCGCAGCAGCGAGGCCAGCAGCCCCGCCTTGTCGGCGGCTTCACGGGCCGGATCAGTCAATGCGCGGCGAAGGCCGGAATTCGTATCCAGCACCTGAAGAACCGCAAACAGTTCCTTGGGAAGCTCAACGGTCGCCAGGGCCAGCTTGGGCTCCAAGGCCTCCAAGGCCTTTGCCAATGACTCGCTCGATACACTTGCCATTAGTTCGATGCACCTGCGTTCTGCTGATTTTCCAAGTCGGCCAGGAACTGGTCAACCACGCGCTGGGAACGGGCATCGTCCTGCAGCGCTTCGTCAACAATCTTGCTTGCCAGCTCGGTGGCCAGCGTTCCCACGTCGCTGCGCAGCGAGGTCAGGGCGGAGTTGCGCTCCGCCTCGATCTGACGCTGAGCCTGCTCGGTGATGCGGGTGGCCTCATCGGTGGCCTTGGCCTTCAGATCGGCAAGGATCTGGGCACCTTCGCTACGTGCTTCCTCACGAATGCGGTTGGCTTCGGTGCGAGCCTCCAGAAGCTGGGCCTGGTACTGGGCCAGGGTCTCCTCTGCTTCCTTCTGGGCCGCCTCGGCCTTTTCCAGTCCGCCTTCGATCGCGGTCACGCGGTCTTCATAGGCCTGCTCAAACTTCGGGGCAATGACCTTGATGACGATGAAGAGCAGAACCGCGAAGCCGACACCCGTGACGAGAATCTCCCACGGGTTGGGCAGCAGCGGGTTTGCACCTTCGCCCGCAGCGAGGATGAAGTCTGTGCTGTTCATTCTCACTTTTCCTTATCTACTAGTTTCCGCTTGTGTATGGGCCCCGCGATAGTGGCAGGGCCACTACAAATCGCGGAAAGACTAGGCGCCGATTACGAAAGCGAAAACCAGGCCCAGGATGGCCAGTGCTTCAGTCAGCGCGAAGCCGAGCAGGGCGATCGGCTGCAGGATGCGCTGGGCTTCCGGCTGGCGGGCCACACCGTTGATGTAGGCGGCGAAGATCAGACCCACGCCGATTGCCGAACCGATAGCAGCCAGGCCGTAGCCGATCATATTCAAGGAGCCGTGCATTTGTTTATTCCTTTCAAGATACCGAGTTGGTCATCGGTAGGTTGTGAGGTATTCCCTTGGGAGCGAGGGAAAATCTGTTTTTGATTCTAGAAGTAATGACCTAGTGCGCGTCAGCTTCGATGGCGCCCTGGACGTAGATCGCGGTCAGCAGGGCGAACACGAATGCCTGCAGGGCCATGATCAGCAGTTCAAGGAAGTACATCGCAACCGAACCCAGGATCACCGCAACGCCCAGGCCGCTGTAGGCCAGGCCTTCCTGGACGGTGATCAGGTAACGGGCACCGGAAGCAGCCAGCATCACAATGATGTGTCCTGCCAACATCGTCGCCATCAGACGCAGCGAGTGCGTCAGCGGACGGACGATGAAGTTCGAAATGATCTCCAGCGGAATCATCAGCGGCAGGATCCAACCGGGGACCCCCGCCGGGGTTACGGCCAGCTTGAAGTAGCGCAGGCCGTGGTTCTTCAGGCCCACCCCGATCCAGGTGCCGTAGATGATGATGGCCATCGCGTATGCAGAACCGGCGTGTGAGAACGACGGGAGCTGCAGGAACGGGATCGCGCCGAAGAGGTTGTTCAGCAAGATGAAGAAGAACGTTGCAAAGAGCAACGGGGTCCAGGGACGGAAGTTCTTCTCGCCGATGATGTCGCGGCTGATGCCGTTGCGCACGAAAGCGTAGCCGCTCTCGGCCAGGTACTGCATCTTGCCGGGAACCAGCTTCGGATTCCTGATGGCTGCGGTGAAGAACCAGGTGATGAGGATGATCGACAGCACGATCATGATCATCTGCTTGCCGACACCGGTGCCGTACTCAGCAAACCAGGGGAAAATATCTGGCAGGTGGGTATCGGACACGGTTGGCGGGACGAATCCGCCCTCATTTGAGGCCATTGGGAGCGCAAACGCGATCAACGCGCTGTCCTCTCTGCAGTAGCGGTCACGGGCAAAGGCGGTGACTGGCGTAACTGCCTCTCACCGTGTAGAAAAAGATCGATCGGGTACGCAGGTCGGCATCGAAAACACTCGCGCATCGACGCTGACGCGATCATGCCTCCCGGTCACCCGGAAGCGCAAAATTTTGTCGGCTACCGCAGTTGCTGCGGCCACCTCGAAAATGACCCGAAGACAGCCTATCAAACTCACAGCTTTTCAATGACATTTGCGGCCACTGATCACTGCGTTAGGACTCGTTGTAAATCGGCATCCGGGCCTTGGAGAAGGCCCGGATTTCCCCGACCTGCCAGGCCACCAAAACGATGGCCGCGGCAAGCACGAATCCCTGTCGGTTGGCCCAGCCGGGCAACCCCAGGTTCAACAGCACGAACGCCAACCCGAAGACCTTGATCGCGAAGACCGCCAGGAATGCGGGCATGGCCCAGTTCCTGCGGATCCGCCCGGCCAGCTCGGCCACGAGCAGACCCGTGGCGAAGAAACCGATCACCAGCGCGGCAGCCAGCATCCCCGAGAGCGCATACCACCAGTCGGCCACGAGCCATGAAATCAGGAAAAAGGCCGCGGTGCCGATCAGCGCATACACCAGGGAACTGACCAACACCGGCATCCAGATGGAGTCGGGGGCCTTGGATGCCGGGACGCGGCCGGAGCCTGGAGTCTGGGGCATTCAAAGTCCTTAGCTTGCAAAGTCTTGAGCGTGGACTTCCGCGGGATTGCTTCCGCCGAAGAACGTGCCGTGCAAAACTGTCTATTCGCCGCTGACCCGAAGGCCGACCGCGAACGATCCAGAGTAAATTCTACACGAGATAGAATGCTTCTCCGTCACCGATGACGAAGTCTTTCAGTTAGCGAAGCGTAACGCTTGGAGACCAGCGGCCACCAGGTCAGCAACCCGGCGCCGATCAGCAGCAGGGCGAACAGCGGGATCATCACCTGCAGCGGGATGAAGGCGATCAGCACCACACCGGCGGCCACCAGCAGCGCCCACAGGTAGAGCAGCAGCACGCTCTTGCGCACCGAGTGGCCCTGGGCCAGCATCCGGTGGTGGATGTGCATCGAGTCCGGGGCGAAGGGAGAGCGCCGCTTGGACAGGCGCCGGATCACCGAGAGCAGCAGGTCCAGGGCCGGGAAGAAGATGATCACCAGCGGCAGTGCCATGGGCATGTAGGCCGGCACGTTGCGGAAGCGGTAGGCCTCAAGGCCCTGCACGTCGCCGGTGACCACCACGGTGGACACCGACAGGATCAGCCCCAGCGCCAGCACCCCGGTCTCCCCCATGAAGATGTTCGCCGGGTTGAAGTTGTGCGGCAAAAAGCCCAGGCACGCCCCGAGCAGGATGGCGCACAGCAGCGCCGCCAGGTTCGCGTAGTCCGCGGCGCTCACGTGGGTGGCCAGCACGTAGGAGTAGAGGAAGAAGGTCGCCGCGCCGATCGCGGTCAGCCCCGCGGCGAGCCCGTCCAGCCCGTCGGAGAAGTTGATGGCGTTCATCGTCAACACGATCAGCCCGATGGTCACCAGGTACTGCATGACCGGGGAATCAATGGACCAGGTGCCCACCGGCAGCGCCTTGATCACGATCCCGCTTTGGGCGATGATCGCCCCGATCCCCAGCTGCCCGATGAACTTCACGTACCACTTCAGGTCGTAGAGGTCATCGGCGATCCCCAGCACCACGATCACCACCAGGGCGAAGACGATGCCCATGATCGGTGAATCGTTGCGGAAGATTGCGTCGAAGAACTCCAGCCGGCTGGCCACCCAGAGCCCGGCCAGCAGCGCCCCGATCATCGCCAGTCCCCCGAACTTTACGATCGGGTTGCTGTGCTGGTCGCGGTCGCGCAGCTTCTGGGAGGAGACGAAGCGTGCCCCGAAGCTGCGCACCACGGGGGTGAGCAGGTAGGAGGTGACGAAGCTGAAGGCGATCAGCAGGACGTACTGTCTCATGCGTCCTGGCTCGGTGCGCTCTCACCCAGGCCGAGGACCTCCGGGACCACCTCGCGCAGCGCCTGCAGGGAAATCGCGCCCTGGCGCACCACGAAGAGGTGCTCCCCGGTGGCATCCACAATGGTGGAGGGTTGTGCCTCGCCGAGCAGGCCGCGCTGGCCGCCGTCGAGGTACACGTCCACGCTGGCGCCCAGCTGCGCTTCGGCCTCATCACAGGTGGTGGCGGCCGGCTGTCCGGTGCGGTTGGCGGAGGAGACCGCCAGCGGCCCGGTGTGCCCCAGCAGTTCCAGGGCGTCCGCGTCGTCGGGCACCCGCAGCCCCACGGTGCCCTTGGTCTCCCCCAGGTCCCAGGTCAGTGACGGCTGGGCTTGGAGGATCAGGGTGAGGGCGCCGGGCCAGAATGCCTCGGCCAACGCCCGGGCGGCGGGCGGCACGTCGATGGCCAGCCCGTCCATGGTTCCGATCTGGGAGATCAGCACCGGAGGCGGCATGGTGCGGGCCCGCCCCTTGGCGGCCAGCAGCATCGCCACGCCCTGGGCGCTGAACGCGTCCGCGCCGATCCCGTAGACGGTGTCGGTGGGCAGTACGATGCAGCGCTGGGCCTGCAGGGCCTGGCGGGCGGCGGCCAGGCCCTCCTCGCGCTGCGTGTCCTCGCTGATGTCGAATCGTGAACTCACGGTGCCCATTCTTTCATGGTTGGTTATTTTTCCGGTGCCACGCCACTGGTGGCGCGCGGCCGTCCGTTCAGGTCACGGTGCCCGGTGACCTCGGTGAACCCGGTGGCGCGCAGCATGCTGGCGGCGGTGGCGGCCTGCACCTCGGCGTGTTCCATCACGAACAATCCGCCCGGGCGCAGCAGCGTCAGCGCCTGGGCGCTGACCGCCCGCGGCACCTGCAACCCGTCCTCCCCCAGCCCGTACAGGGCCATCTGCGGGTCGTGTTCGCGCACTTCCTGCTCGCGCGGCACGGCGCTGGGTGGGATGTAGGGCGGGTTGCTGACCACGGCGTCGATGCCACCTTCCGGGAGCAGCCCGGCCGGCAGGTTTCCGGCATCCGCGTGCAGCACGCTGATGCCCAGCGGTTCGCAGTTCTGCCGGGTGTAGCCGATCGCCTGGTCGGAGAGCTCCACGGCCCAGACCCGGGGTGCGGACAGTTCGGTGGCCAGCGCCGCGGCGATCGCCCCGGAACCGGAACACAGATCCACAAGGCGGGCGCCTTGTTGCTCGCCGATGAAGTCCAGGGCCAGCTGCACCACGGACTCGGTTTCCGGGCGCGGGATGAACACCCCGGGCCCGACCTTCAGCTGCAGGTGGCGGAAGTAGGCGGTGCCGGTCAGGTGCTGCAGCGGGATGCGCCGGGCGCGCCGGGCGACCAGCTCCTGGTAGGCCTGGTGCTGCGCGGGCTGCAGTTCACGGCCCAGCAGCACCCCCAGCTGCACGTCCGAGCGGCTGGCCCCGATCACGTGGGCCAGCAGCAGCTCGGCGTCCACCTTGGGGCTGGGCACCGCGGCGGCCGCCAGGTCCGCCTCGGCCTGGTTGCGGGCGGCGCTGAACAGCATCCGGCTACTGCTCGCCCAGGTGGGCCAGGCGCTCTTCCTCGTCCATGGTGATGCACGAATCGATCACCGGCCCCAGGTCCCCGTCCATGACCGCGTCCAGGTTGTAGGCCTTGTAGCCGGTGCGGTGGTCGGCGATCCGGTTTTCCGGGAAGTTGTAGGTGCGGATGCGCTCGGAGCGGTCCATGGTGCGCACCTGGGAGGCGCGCTGGGCGGAGTTCTCCGCGTCCAGCTGCTCCTGCTGGTGGGCCAGCAGGCGCGAGCGCAGCACGCGCATGGCCGCCTCACGGTTCTGGATCTGGGACTTCTCGTTCTGCATGGCCACCACGATGCCGGTGGGCAGGTGGGTGATGCGCACGGCCGAGTCGGTGGTGTTCACGCTCTGCCCGCCGGGGCCGGAGGAACGGTACACGTCGATCTTCAGGTCGTTCTGGTGGATGTCGATTTCCTCGGGCTCATCGACTTCCGGGAACACCAGCACGCCGGCGGCGGAGGTGTGGATGCGGCCCTGGGATTCGGTGACCGGCACGCGCTGCACGCGGTGCACCCCGCCCTCGAACTTCAGGTGCGCGTACACGCCCTCGGCCGGGTCGTTCGAGCTGCCCTTGATCGCCACCTGGGCGTCCTTGTAGCCGCCCAGGTCGGACTCGTTGTAGGAGATCATTTCGACCTTCCAGCCCTTGTGCTCGGCAAAGCGGGTGTACATGCGCAGCAGGTCGGCGGCGAACAGGGCCGCCTCGTCCCCGCCTTCCCCGCCCTTGACCTCAAGGATCACGTTGCGCGAGTCGTTTTCGTCGCGCGGGATCAGCAGCCGGCGCAGCTTCTCCTCCAGTTCGGGCAGCGCGGCGGTCAGCTCCTCGACCTCGGCGGCGAAGTCCGGGTCCTCATCGGCCATTTCCTTGGCTGCCTCCAGGTCCTCGCTCGCCTGCTTCCAGCGGTTGTAGGCCTCCACGATGCCATTGAGCTGTGCGGAACGGCGCCCGAGCTTGCGGGCCCGGGCCTGGTCGGCGTACACGGCGGGATCGGACAGCTGCGCCTGGATCTCGGCGTGCTCCTCCAGCAGGGTCTTGACGGATTCGAACATGGTGGCAGAACTTCTTTCGATGCGTGGATCGGTGGCGCGCTGGCGGGCAGCGGGCCTTCACAAGAGATTGTAGGGGCAAAGCACCGGTGGCGTCCGGGCGACGGGTTGACCGTGCGCCCTGGACGCCACCGGGGAAAAGCGCGCTAGTTGTGCTGCGGCGTGGTCTTGTTGACCAGCATCAGGAACTCCGCGTTGGATTCGGTGTCCCGGATCTTCTTGGTCAGCAGCTCCAGCGCCTGCTGGGTGTCCAGCCCGGCCAGCATGCGGCGCAGGCGCCACATGATGCGCACCTCGTCGCCGGAGAGCAGCGACTCCTCGCGGCGGGTGGAGGACGCGTTGACGTCCACCGCCGGGAAGATGCGCTTCTCGGCCAGCTGGCGTGAAAGGCGCAGCTCCATGTTGCCGGTGCCCTTGAACTCCTCGAAGATCACTTCATCCATCTTCGACCCGGTTTCCACCAGGGCAGTGGCCAGGATGGTCAGCGAGCCGCCGTTTTCGATGTTGCGCGCGGCGCCGAAGAAGCGCTTGGGCGGGTAGAGGGCGGCGGAGTCCACACCACCGGAGAGGATGCGGCCCGAGGCCGGGGCGGCCAGGTTGTAGGCGCGGCCCAGGCGGGTCATCGAGTCCAGCAGCACGACCACGTCCATGCCCATCTCCACCAGGCGCTTGGCGCGCTCGATGGCCAGTTCGGCCACGGTGGTGTGGTCATCGGCCGGGCGATCGAAGGTCGAGGCGATGACCTCGCCCTTCACCGTGCGCTGCATGTCGGTGACTTCCTCGGGACGTTCGTCCACGAGCACCATCATCAGGTGCACTTCCGGGTTGTTGGTGGTGATCGCCTGCGCGATGGACTGCAGGATCAGGGTCTTGCCGGCCTTGGGCGGGGAGACGATCAGGCCACGCTGGCCCTTGCCGATCGGGGCGACCAGGTCGATCACGCGCGGACCGATCTGCTTGGCCCCGGTTTCCAGGCGCAGGCGCTCGGTCGGGTACAGCGGCACGAGCTTGTTGAACTCGACGCGCTCCTTGTTGTCTTCCGGCTTCTTGCCGTTCACGGACGTCAGCTGCACCAGGGCGTTGAACTTCTGGCGCGGGTTGGGGGTCTCGCCCTCGCGCGGCTGGCGGATCGCGCCAACAATCGCGTCGCCCTTGCGCAGGTTGTACTTCTTGACCTGGCCCAGGGTGACGTACACGTCGTTCGGGCCGGGCAGGTAGCCCGAGGTGCGCACGAACGCGTAGTTCTCCAGCACGTCCAGGATGCCGGCGATCGGCAGCAGGACGTCGTCCTCGCTCAGCTGCGGCTCGTCGTTGTCCCCGCGGCGGTTGCGGCGGTTGCGGTCCTGGTTGCGCTCATTGCGGTCCCGGTTGCGCTCATTGCGGTCGCGGTTGCGTTCGCGGCGGTTGCGGCCCCGCTCGTTGCGATCATTGCGGTCGTTGCGGTCCCCGCGGTCGTTGCGATCGTTTCGGTCCGAACGCTCGTGGCGCTCACCGCGCTCCTGGCCTTCCTCGCCCTCGGAGCTATCGTCCTGGGAGGAGTCCTGCTGGTCGCGGCGGTTGCGGCCCCGCTCGTTGCGATCATTACGTTCATTGCGCTCCGAACGGTCCTGGCGCTCACCGCGCTCCTGGCCTTCCTCGCCCTCGGAGCTATCGTCCTGGGAGGAGTCCTGCTGGTCGCGGCGGTTGCGGCCCCGGCCATTGCGGTCATTACGTTCATTGCGCTCATTGCGCTCCGAACGGTCCTGGCGCTCACCGCGCTCCTGGCCTTCCTCGCCCTCGGAGCTATCGTCCTGGGAGGAGTCCTGCTGGTCGCGGCGGTTTCGGCCCCGGCCATTGCGGTCGTTGCGGTCATTGCGGTCCGCGCGCTCGGAACGGTCCTGGCGCTCACCGCGCTCCTGGCCCTCGTCGCTGGCCTCGCTGCCCTGCTCGGCGTCCTGGCTGGCATCGCGGCGGTTGCGCGAACGGGTGTTGCGTCCGCGGCCGCGCTCCTCGCGCTGGGTCGAGTCCTTCTCGGCGTCCTGGGTTTCGCCCTTCTCCCCGCCCTCGGCCTTGGCCGGGGTTTCGGAGGTCTCGGCCGGAGCCTGGGCCTTGGATGAGGCGCGGCGGGTGTTCTTCTTGCGCGGCTCGCCTTCCTCGGCCTTGGCCTCGCCCTGCGGCTCGGGCTGGGCCGCGGTGTCCTGTGCCGGGGCGTCGGCGGTCTCGGAGACCTTGCCCGAGTCGGTGACCCGGCGGGAGCCGCGGCGGGTGGCCGGCTTCTTCTCGGCCGGGGCCTCGGCGCTCTCGGCGGCGGCCTCGGCATCGGCGGCGGGCTTGGTGCTGCGGCGGGCGCGGGTGGCCTTTGCCAGCTGCTGCGCGGCCTCATCGGTCCCGGTCTCGGGGGCCGACTTCGCCGACTCCTTGGCTTCGCGGTCGGCGACCGCGCCGCCGCGCTGGTGCGAGCTGATCGCGGCAACAAGTTCGGCCTTGCGCATGCGCGAACCGCCGGTAATGCCCAACTGGGAGGCCAGCTGCTGCAGCTGAACCATCTTCAGGGATGCCAGTCCGGCGCTCTTGGTGGAAGTCTGGTTGTCCACGCCTTCGGTGAGGCTCGTGGTTTCGGTCACGAATGTTCCTTCTGACTGGTAGGGCGGGTCGGTCTCACCGACCCACTGTGCCTAAATCCGGTGCAGCGCCCCAGACGGGGCCATCTGCTGCACCTGTCAGTCGCGTCACCTTGGCGATGAAACTTTTAAGGTGGGGCGCGATTGATATGGAAAGAGAGATATCACCTCGGCACCAAATGCGGGCGCGCTGGGGGATATCAAACTCGGTTGCCGTAAGACAGCAGTAAAGAAACCGGAATGTTTGCGCGAAAACCGCCAGATCGTGCTTCTGGCGTCCTCCGCAACACGGTGGCCACAGGGTCTTCCCTTGGTGAAGGTGTCTAAACTCCCGGCCTGCTATGAGTGCTACAGCACCTCTACTGTAACACCCGTTGACGCAATGGCGGGAATTTCGCAACGCCAGGAGCCGGTGGATGTGGCATTAAACGCCTCGATCAGCTGTGCGGCCTGCCCCAGCTGGGTGTTGTCGGCCACCAGCACCAGCACGGTCGGACCGGCCCCGGAGATCACCGCGGCGAGCCCCTCCCCGCGCAGCCGGGCCAGCAGCGCGCTGCTTTCGGGCATCGCCTCGGCCCGGTAGTGCTGGTGCAGGAAGTCCTCGGTGCCGGCCAGCAGCTGGGCCGGGTCGGTGGCCAGGGCGTGCACCAGCAGGGCGGCGCGCGCCGAGTTCGCGGCGGCCACCGCGTGCGGGACGGCCTGGGGCAGCACCCCGCGGGCCACCTCGGTGGACAGCCCGGCGTCGGGCACCGCCAGGACCGCGCGCACCGAGCAGTGCACCGGCACCCGGTGCGCGGTGAAGCTGCCCTCGGGGTTGGTCAGCGAGATCGACAGCCCGCCGTAGACGGCCGGGGCCACGTTGTCCGGGTGCCCCTCCCACGCGGCCGCGGCCTGGAACACCGCCTCGGTGCCCCCGCGCAGCTCGACCGGCAGCAGGGCGTCGGCGGCGGCGTAGGCGGCGACGATCGCCGCGGCGGAGGACCCCATCCCGCGGGCGTGCGGGATCCGGTTGACCGCCTCCAGTTCGATTCCCACCGGTTGCGCGCCGCGCGCCTCCCAATATTCGCGGATCTTGCGCACGATCAGGTGGGATTCGTCGCGCGGCAGCTGCCCGGCGCCCTCCCCGGCCAGGGTGACCCGGGTGTGCTTGGCGGTGCGCACCCGCAGTTCGTCACGGAACTCCAGGGCCAGGCCAAAGGAGTCGAAGCCGGGGCCGAGGTTCGCGGAGGTGGCCGGTGGGGCCACGCGCAGGTGCTGGCCCAGGGCGATCGGTGCTGTCATGTGTCCTGCCAGGTCAATGAGCACCACAGGCCGCCGGGGGGCCGACGGCCTGCGGGACTGCAGATGGGTGGGTGCGGGTGGTGCCCGCAGGGGTTGGCGCGGGGCGCGGTGCCCGCGGGCGGCGTGCCGGGCTAGGCCAGGCCCAGGGTCGCGGCGACCTCGACCACGTCGTAGCCGACCTTGGTGGGGGCCACGCCGGAGCCGTCCTGGTTCTTCAGTGCCCAGTCCGGGTCCTTCAGCCCGTGCCCGGTCACCGTGATCACGATGCTCTTGCCGGTCGGGGCGTTGCCGGCCGCGTGGTGCTTGAGCAGCCCGGCCACCCCGGCGGCGGAGGCCGGTTCGACGAACACGCCCTCCCGGGAGGAGAGCCAGCGGTGCGCGGCCAGGATCTGTTCATCGCTCACCGAGTCGATCAGCCCGCCGGATTCGTCGCGGGCCGCCTCGGCCTGCTGCCAGGAGGCGGGGTTGCCGATGCGGATCGCGGTGGCGATGGTGTCCGGTTCGGTCACCGGGTGGCCCTTGACGATCGGTGCCGCGCCCTCGGCCTGGAAGCCCCACATGATTGGGCGCTTGGTGGCCACCGCCGGCAGCACCTGACCGGCCGGGTTGGTGTACTCGGCCGCGTATTCGGTGTAGCCCTTCCAGTACGCGGTGATGTTTCCGGCGTTGCCCACCGGCAGCAGGTGGTAGTCCGGGGCGTCGCCCAGGAAGTCCACGACCTCAAAGGCGCCGGTCTTCTGCCCCTCGATGCGCGCCGGGTTCACCGAATTGACCAGGAACACCGGGTAGTTTTCGCTCAGCTTGCGGGCCACGTCCAGGCAGTTGTCGAAGTTGCCGTTCACCTGCAGGATCTGCGCCCCGTGGGCGACGGCCTGGGAGAGCTTGCCCATGGCGATCTTCCCGTCGGGCACCAGCACCGCGCACTTCAGCCCGGCCTGGGTGGCGTAGGCGGCGGCGGAGGCCGAGGTGTTGCCGGTGGAGGCGCACACCACGGCCTTCGCCCCGGCGGCAACGGCGGCGGTGATCGCCATGGTCATCCCGCGGTCCTTGAAGGAGCCGGTGGGGTTCATCCCCTCCACCTTCAGGTACACCTGGTTGCCGGTGTGCTCGCTCAGGGCCGGGGCGTGCACCAGCGGGGTGCCGCCCTCGCCCAGGGTGATCACCCGGGTCGCTTCGGTCACCGGCAGGCGGTCGGCGTATTCGCGGATCACTCCGCGCCACTGATGGGCCACGTTAGTTTCCTTCAACTCTCAAAACGGATGTTACGGATGCCACGGTGTCCAGCGCCCCCAGGGCCTGGACGGTGGAGCTCAGCGCCGCCTCGGCGCCCCGGTGGGTGAGGATGCGCAGGTGCGCGCTGCCGTCGTCGGCGGCGGACTGGTTCATCGCCTCGATCGAGACCCCGTGCTCGGCGAACACGGTGGCGATCCTGGCCAGCATCCCGGGCTGGTCGCTGACCGACAGGCCAATCCAGTAGCGGGTGTCGATGTGCGCGAAGTCCACCAGCGTGGCGGGGCTGGTGTGCGAGCTCAGCGGCAGCGGCCCGCCGGCGGCCAGGCGCCGGGCCACGGAGACCACGTCGCCCATGACGGCGCTGGCGGTGGGCGCTCCCCCGGCCCCGGCGCCGTAGAACATCAGGTCCCCGGCGTTCTCGGCCTCGACGAACACCGCGTTGAACGCCCCGCGCACGCTGGCCAGCGGGTGGCTGCGCTCCAGCAGGGCCGGATGCACGCGGGCGGAGATGCCCGCTGCGGTGCGTTCGGCAATCGCCAGCAACTTGATCACGTAGCCCGAGGCCTTCGCGTCGGCCACGTCCTGCGCGGTGATCTGGGTGATGCCCTGGCAGTGCACCTGGTCCATGGCCACCTCGGTGTGGAAGGCCAGGGAGGCCAGGATCGCGGCCTTGGCCGCCGCATCGTGCCCCTCCACGTCCGCGGTCGGGTCCGCCTCCGCGTAGCCCAGCTGCTGCGCCTCGGCGAGCACGTCGCCAAACGCGGCGCCGGTGGAATCCATGGCGTCCAGGATGAAGTTCGTGGTGCCGTTCACGATGCCCAGCACCTTGGTGATGTGGTCCCCGGCCAGCGAGTCGGCGATCGGGCGCAGGATCGGGATCGCCCCGGCCACCGCGGCCTCGTAGCGCAGCTGCGCGCCGTTCTCGGCGGCCAGCGCGCCCAGCCCGGCCCCCTCGGCGGCGATCAGCGCCTTGTTCCCGGTGATCACCGACGCCCCGCGGCGCAGCGCCCGCTGGATGTAGGTCCCGGCCGGGTCCAGCCCGCCCAGCAGCTCGATGACCACATCGGCCTGGTCGATCAGCGAAGCCGCGTCGGTGGTGAACAGCTCGGCCGGCAGCTGCACGTCGCGCCGGGTCGCGGTGTTGCGCACCGCGATGCCGATCAGTTCCAGCTGCGCACCGCTGCGTGCGGCCAGCTCGGCCGCGTCCTGAAGCAGAATCCGCGCCACCTGGGCGCCGACGGTGCCGCACCCCAGCAGGGCGACCTTCAGGCGCCGGGGGCCGGCGCCGCTGTGTGCAGCGTTCGGGCTGGGCTTGTCGCTCGGGCTGTCCTTAGCGCTCAATTACACTCCCATGTCACGGGCCAACAAATCGGATTCGGTCTCCCTGCGGATGATCAGGCGCGGCGTGCCGTCCTTGATCGCCACCACGGCCGGGCGGGTGAGGTAGTTGTAGTTGCTCGACAGCGCCCAGCAGTACGCCCCGGTGGCCGGCACGGCCAGCAGATCACCGTAGGACACATCCTCGGGCAGGTAGACGTCTCGTACGACTATGTCACCTGACTCGCAGTGTTTCCCAACTACGCGAGAAATAATTGCGTCGCTTTGCGTCACACGGTTGGCCAGCGCCGCGGTGTAGTCCGCGTCGTAGAGCACCGGGCGGGCGTTGTCGCTCATCCCCCCGTTGACCGAGATGTAGCGCCGGGTGGCGGTGCCGCCCTCGGGCAGGTCCACGCTCACGTCCTTGCGCACCCCGGTCTCGTACAGCGTGAAGGTCGAGGGCCCGGCGATCGCCCGGCCCGGCTCGATGGAGATCCGCGGCACCTGGAGCCCCAGTTCCTCCGCCGCCTGGCCGACCACCACGGCCAGCTCATCGGCGATCTGCTGCGGGGTGGAGGGGTCATCGGCCTGGGTGTAGGCGATCCCGTAGCCGCCGCCCAAATCCAGTTCCGGCAGCACCACGTCGTAGCGCGCCTTCGCCTCGGCGATCACCGCCAGCATCGTGCGCGCGGCCACCGCGAAGCCCTCGGCCTCGAAGATCTGCGACCCGATGTGGGCGTGCAGGCCCAGCAGGTTGATCCACTCGTGCTTGGCCGCGTACCCGATCGCGGTCAGCGCCGCGGAGGTGCCCGAGGCGCCGGGCTGGATCGACAGGCCGAACTTCTGGTCCTCGTGGGCGGTGGCAATGTATTCGTGGGTGGAGGCGTGCACCCCGGGGGTCAGGCGCAGCATCACGTTGGCCCTGGTGCCCGAGTTCAGCGCCAGCGCGGCCACCCGCTCCAGCTCGTCGAGCGAATCCACCACGATGCGCCCCACGCCCAGTTCGATGGCCCGGGCGATCTCCCCCACCGACTTGTTGTTCCCGTGCAGCGACAGGTTCTGCGCCGGCACCCCGGCGTGCTGGGCGACCAGCAGTTCCCCGCCGGAGCAGGTGTCCAGGCGCAGGCCCTCCTCGGTCACCCAGCGGGCCACCTCGGTGCACAGGAACGCCTTGCCGGCGTAGTAGACGTCCACCCCGCCGCACAGCCGGTCAAACGCGTTGTCAAAGGCGCGCTTGAACTCGGCCGCACGGGCGCGGAAGTCCTCCTCGTCCAGCACGAACAGCGGGGTGCCGAACTCGCGGGCCAGCTCGGTGACCTTCACCCCCTGCACGGTCAGCTCGCCGTCCGAGTCGCGGCCCACCCCGTGCGGCCATTCGCGCTCACGCAGCTGGTTGACGTCCTGGGGGTAGCCCAGCCATTCGGGGGCCAGTGGGGATTGGCTCATTGCTACATCCTTTCGGGGGCGGTCACGCCCAGCAGGCGCAGGCCGTTGGCCAGCACCGTGGTGGTCGCATCGTTCAGCCACACGCGGGTGGTGTGCACCGGCTCGATCGCGCCGTCGCCGATCGGGGTGACGCGGCAGGCGCCGTACCAGGAGTGGTAGGCCCCGGCCACCTGCTCCAGGTAGCGGGCGATGCGGTGCGGTTCGCGCAGCTGCGCGGCGGAGGCGACCACGGAGGGGAACTGCCCCAGCAGCGCCAGCAGCTCGTTTTCGCTTCGGTGGGTCAGCAGGGAGGCGTCAAAGCCCTGCGCGGTGCGCTCCACGCCCTTTTCCGCGGCGGTGCGCGCCGCGGCGCGGGAGCGGGCGTGGGCGTACTGCACGTAGAACACCGGGTTGTCGTTCGTGTTCTTCTTCAGCTGCTCCGGGTCCAGCGCGATCGGCGAATCGGCCGGGTAGCGGGCCAGCGAGTAGCGCAGCGCGTCGGCGCCCAGCCAGTTGATCAGGTCGCGCAGCTCGATGATGTTCCCGGCGCGCTTGGACAGCTTCGCCCCGTTGACGCTGATCAGCTGCCCGATCAGCACCTCAATGTTCTTCTCCTTGTCGTCGCCCGCGCAGGCGGCGATGGCCTTCAGGCGGTTCACGTACCCGTGGTGGTCGGCGCCCAGCAGGTAGATCTTCTCGATGAACCCGCGGTCCTTCTTGGACAGGTAGTAGGCGGCGTCGGCCGCGAAGTAGGTCGGCTCCCCGTTCGCGCGGATCAGCACGCGGTCCTTGTCGTCCCCGAAGTCGGTGGTGCGCAGCCACACCGCACCGTCCTGGTCGAAGATGTGCCCCTGTTCGCGCAGCCGGGCCACCGCGTCGGCCACCGCCCCGGCCTCATGCAGCTTCGCCTCGGAGAAGAACACGTCGAAGCTGACCCCGAAGTCCTGCAGGGTGGACTTGATGTCGGCCATCTGCGCGGCGTAGGCCAGTTCGCGGATCTGCGGCAGCGCCGCACCCAGTTCGGCCTCGGCCAGTTCCGGGGCCTGGGCCAGCACGACGTCGGCCAGCTCCTTGATGTATTGCCCCGGGTAGCCGCCCTCGGGCACCGGCAGGCCGTGCATCCGGTTGTAGACGCTGGTGGCGAACACGTTCATCTGGTTGCCGGCGTCGTTGATGTAGTACTCGCTGGTCACCTGCGCCCCCGAGGCGCGCAGCACGCGGGCGATCGCATCGCCCAGCGCCGCCCAGCGGGTGTGCCCGATGTGCAGCGGGCCGGTGGGGTTCGCCGAGACGAACTCCATGTTGACCACGTGCCCGGTCAGCGCCTGGTTCTGCCCGTAGGCTTCGCCCGCCTGCACGATGGAGCGGGCCAGCTCCCCGGCGGCGGCCGCATCCAGGGTGATGTTCAAGAAGCCGGGGCCCGCGATGTCCACCGCCCCGATCCCGGGAACCTGGCGCAGCCGCTCGGCCAGGATGGTGGCGAAGTCACGCGGGGCCATGCCGGCCTTCTTGCCCAGCTGCAGGGCAATGTTCGTCGCCCAGTCGCCGTGCTCGCGGCTCTTGGGTCGGTCAACACGCACGGTGTCGGGGATATCGACCGAAATGTCCCCATCGGCGACGGCCTGGGTCAGGCATGCGGATATGGCAGCGGAGAGTTCTTCTGGAGTCACCCTTAAACAATAACGGTTCGGCCACGCTTGGCGCCCGCTCGTGACATGCCCGGACACCGGAAGACCGGTGCCGGGGCTGTTCGGTTGATCACCGCGGGTGTCGATTTGCGCAACCGGTGCCCCAACCTGATAAGCTCAACCCTGTCGCCAACGCGATTCGCCCTCGTAGCTCAGTGGATAGAGCGTCTGTCTCCGGAACAGAAGGCCGAAGGTTCGATTCCTTTCGAGGGCACCAACGGCAAGACCCGCACCAGTTCTGGTGCGGGTCTTGTTTTTTCTTCCCGCCCCCGGTTTCGCACCCAGCCGCGGGCTGAAGCATCCAATGGCGGCAGGCTAACCCGAGAATCGACGCTGCCTTTTGGATCGATGCTGCCCCTAGATTCGAAGGCAGCACAGCCCCGGCCGGATACCAGCTGGCACCGCACCAGCACCGGAAGGGTTGCCCCCATGGACCTGCAGGGTGAGCATCGGGCAGAACGCGGTCATCGCCGCCGGGGCCGTGCTCACCGCCGACGTGCCGGAAAACGCGGTGGCGGCCGGGGTCCCGGCCCGGGTGGTACGCCACCCGCACGAGGATGCCTAGCCTCACGGCTTAACCACCACAGGCCGCGGCCCCGCCCAAGAAAGGGTGGGACCGCGGCCTACGGGGTTGGTGCGGCTAGGGCAGCACGCGCCGGCTACTGCAGCATAGTGCGGTCATCGAGCTGGGCGCCCTTGATCTTCTCGAACTCGCCGAGCAGGTCCTTGACGGTCATCGCCGACTTTTCCTGCTGGTTCAAATCCAGGATGATCTGCCCGTCGTGCATCATGATCAGCCGGGTGCCCAGCTGCAGCGCCTGCTCCATGTTGTGGGTGACCATCAGCGTGGTCAGCCGGTGGCGCTGGACGATGTCGTTGGTCAGCCGGGAGACCAGCGCCGCGCGCTGCGGATCCAGCGCCGCGGTGTGCTCATCGAGCAGCAGGATCTTCGGTTCGGAGAACGTGGCCATCAGCAGGCTCAGCGCCTGGCGCTGCCCGCCGGAAAGCAGGCCCACCTTCGCCTTCAGCCGGTGCTCCAGCCCCAGTTCCAGGCTCGCCAGCTCACGGGCGAACAGTTCGCGCTTCTTCGGGGTCACCCCCAGGCCCAGCCCGCGGAACTTCCCGCGCGCCCAGGCCAGGGACATGTTCTCCTCGATCGTCATGGTCGGGGCGGTGCCGGCCATCGGGTCCTGGAAGACCCGCCCGATGTACCGGGCGCGGGCGAAGTCGGCCATCCGGGTGACGTTCTTCCCGTCGATGCTCACCGTGCCCACATCGGGCTGCAGCTTGCCGGCGACCATGTTCAGCACCGTGGACTTGCCGGCGCCGTTCGAGCCGATCACGGTCACGAACTCCCCGGCGTCCAGGCTCAGGTTGATGTTGCGCAGCGCCTTGCGTTCATTCACGGTACCCGGGAAGAACGTGCGCGACAGGTTGGTGATCTCAAGCATTGGCGCTGACCTCTTCTTCCTTGGAGGATTCGACCATCTGGTCGCGTTCGGGGCGCTTGACGGCCTTGACCAGCTTCTGGAAGCCCTTCCACTTGGGCAGCAGCAGCGCGGCCACCACCAGCACCGCGGAGATCAGCTTCATGTCGTTGACCTCCATGCCGGCGCTGAGCGCCAGCTGGATCACCAGGCGGTAGATCACCGCGCCGAAGACGACGGCCAGCGCCGCCAGCCAGATCCAGCGCTGGGAGAAGATCGCCTGGCCCACGATCACCGAGGCCAGGCCGATCAGGATCAACCCGATGCCCATGCCGATGTCGGCGAAGCCCTGGAACTGGGCGATCAGTGCACCGGAGAGCCCGACCATGCCGTTGGAGAGCGCCAGGCCCAGGATCTTCTGGTTGTCGGTGCTCACCCCGAAGGAGCGGATCATTTCCTCGTTGTCACCCGTGGCGCGCATCGCCATGCCCATCTGGGTGTGCAGGAACCACACCACGATCGCGACCGCGACCAGGCAGCCGGCGAACATCAGCGCCACCGAGGTCCAGGTGCCCAGGATCCCGGCCTGGCGCAGCGGGCTGATCAGGGTGTCCTGCCCCAGCAGCGGCACATTCGC
The DNA here is from genome assembly GCF_005774635.1 of Glutamicibacter sp. V16R2B1. NCBI lineage: Bacteria > Bacillati > Actinomycetota > Actinomycetes > Micrococcales > Micrococcaceae > Glutamicibacter > Glutamicibacter sp. V16R2B1. The sequence continues at coordinate 71,660 of NZ_VATX01000001.1, read as the reverse complement.
CTTGCCCATGATGCGCAGGTTGATCGAATACAGGGCGATCATCGTGAGGATACCGGCCAGCAGCCCGTCGATCTTGCCCTTGGTGTGCAGCAGGCCGGTGATGACCCCGGCCACGGCCCCGGCCAGGAACGCCAGCGCGGTGGCCAGCAGCGGGTTCATCCCGTTGACGATGCCGATCGAGGCCGTCGCGGCCCCGGTGGTGAATGACCCGTCGACCGTCAGGTCCGGGAAATCCAGGATGCGGAAGGTGAGGTAGACCCCGAGTGCCATCACGGCATATATCAGGCCAAGTTCAACCGCTGTGATCATTTTTGGATCCTTGAGTTATGAGAAGTTGGTGCCCATGACGAAGGCGAGGCAACACCTGCCCTCGCCTCGCCTTCGCCCTGGTTGGTTGCCGGTTTAGTAGACTTCAGCGGCCTTGTCGACCAGTTCCTGCGGGAACTGCATGTCGATCTTCTTCGCCGCCTCTTCGTTCAGGTAGAGGTCCACGTCCTGCAGGGTTTCCACCGGCAGGGTCTTGGCCTCGGCCTCACCCTTGAGCAGCTTCACGGCCATGGCCGCGGTCTGCTCGCCCAGCTTCTCGTAGTTGATGCCGTAGGTGGCGGTCGCGCCGCGCTTGACCGATTCGCCGTCTGCGGCGATGACCGGGACCTTCTTGTTGTTCGCGGTCTGCAGCAGGCCCTCCAGCGCGGAAACCACCGCGTTGTCGGTCGGCACGTAGAAGGCGTCAACGTCCAGCGAGTTCGCCGACTGCTGCACCTCGCTGGAGGCGGAGATCGCCGACTCCTTGATCTCCAGGCCCAGCTTCTGCGCCGCTTCCTTCGCCCACTTCACCTGGACCACGGAGTTCGCCTCACCCGAGGAGTAGACGATGCCCACGGTCTTGGCGTCCGGGGCCAGTTCCTTCAGCAGCGCCAGCTGCTCGTCGACCGGGTTCTTGTCCGAGGTGCCGGTCACGTTCGCGCCCGGTTCCTCATTGGACTGCACCAGCTTGGCATCCACCGGGTCGGTGACCGCGGAGAAGACCACCGGGATGTTGGTGACCGCCTGGGCGGCGGCCTGCGCGGTCGGGGTGGCTACGGCCAGCACCAGGTCCATGTCCGAATCCGAGGCGAACTTGCCCACGATCGAGGTGTTGGTGGCCTGGTCGCCCTGCGCGTTGTTGTCGTCGTACTGGACCTTATCGCCCTCGTAGCCGGCGTCGGCCATGCCCTTCTTGAAGCCGCTGACCACCGCGTCCAGGGACGGGTGCGAGGTAATCTGCGAGATGCCGATCTTGACGGTTTCGCCCTCGGCGGGCGCGTCGCCGCTGCCTCCCCCATTGCTGCCGCAGGCGGTCAGCGCGAGCGCACCGGTTGCCGCCAGCGCGGCGAATTTCATGGCCGTGAAGCGTTTCATCGTCTTCCTTTCGAAGTCCCCTATGCGAGTGAGTGCTCCCCACCACGAGCTGGCACGGGTGGCGCCGGGGTCCGGGACCGCTACCGCCGGCGTCCTTGCCACGTGATGACGATTACCCATGATCTTACATGTGAAAGAACTCACTTTGCCCACGGCTTTACGCCTGTCGTAGACACTTTTTATTCGATGCACCGGATTTCGTCGAACTTTTCCGTCCATTCCCGCTCCCGCTGGCCGATGCGTACATCCGCCCCGGGCGCGGACGGGGCACCCGTGGACGAAATGCATACTTGACTTTGCCGCACTGTGATTTGGCGCAACACCGCGCAGGTCCGGTCCCGGCACCGATCCCGCAGGCGCAGCCCGCAAAACCGGCGGCTTCGCGGTTTACCGGGCCGCCACCCTAGAATTGGCAGTACCATGGCGCTACAGATCTCATATCCCGACGCACTGCCCGTCTCGGCCCGCCGCGAGGACATCCTCGACGCGGTGCGCAACAACCAGGTCGTGATCATCGCCGGCGAAACCGGTTCGGGAAAAACCACCCAGCTGCCCAAGATGCTGCTGGAGCTGGGCCTGGCCGAACGCGGGATGATCGGGCACACCCAGCCCCGCCGCCTGGCAGCACGCACCGTGGCCGAACGCATCGCCGAGGAGCTGGGCACCAAGATCGGCGACGAGGTCGGCTTCCACGTGCGCTTCACCGGCGAGGTGTCCCGGCGCACCCAGCTGAAGGTGATGACCGACGGCATCCTGCTGGCCGAGATCCAGCGCGACAAGCTGCTGAAGAAATACTCGGCGATCATCATCGACGAGGCGCACGAACGCAGCCTGAACATCGACTTCCTGCTCGGGTACCTGAAGCAGATCATGCCCCGGCGTCCGGATCTGAAGATCATCATCACCTCGGCGACCATCGACCCCGAACGCTTCGCCGCCCACTTTGGGCGCACCCTGCCCGACGGGCAGACCGAACCGGCCCCGATCCTGGAGGTCTCCGGACGCACCTACCCCGTGGAGATCCGCTACCGGCCGCTGGACGAGCCGCTCGGGGACGAGGCGGAGGAGGACGCCAACGGCGACTCGCTGGAAGATGACCGCGACCCGCTGGACGCGGTCACCGAGGCGGTGCGCGAACTGTCCCGGGAGGAACCCGGGGACATCCTGATCTTCTTCTCCGGCGAACGCGAAATCCGCGACGCCGCCGACGCGCTGCGCACCCTGGTGGCCGGCAACCGGCGCCTGCCGCGCTATGAGATCCTGCCGCTGTTCGCCCGCCTGTCCCTGGCCGAGCAGCACAAGGTCTTCCACCCCGGCCCGGCCCCGCGCCTCATCCTGGCCACGAACGTGGCCGAAACCTCGCTGACCGTGCCGGGCATCAAGTACGTGATCGACACCGGCACCGCGCGCATCTCCCGCTACTCGCACCGCACCAAGGTCCAGCGCCTGCCCATCGAACGGGTCTCCCAGGCCAGCGCGAACCAGCGCTCGGGGCGCTGCGGGCGCGTCTCGGAGGGCATCGCCATCCGGCTCTACTCCCAGCAGGACTACGAGGCACGCCCCGAATTCACCGACCCGGAGATCCGGCGCACCAACCTGGCCAGCGTGATCCTGCAGATGATCTCCCTGGGCGTGGTGGACTCCGCCGGCCAGGTGGCCAGCTTCCCGTTCGTCCAGCCCCCGGAAATGCGTGCCATCACCGACGGGGTGAACCTGCTGCGCGAACTGGGCGCCCTGTCCAGCGACAAGGCCGCCCAGGTCACCGACGTCGGGCGCCAGCTGGCCCAGCTGCCGCTGGATGTGCGCCTGGGGCGGATGATCGTGGAGGGGGCCCGGCGCGGGGTCGCCAAGGAGCTGATGGTGCTCACCGCGGCGCTGAGCATCCAGGACCCGCGCGAACGGCCCAGCCAGGAAACCGGGCAGCGCGAACGCGCCGCGGAACTGCACCGGCGCTTCACCGACGAGAAGTCCGACTTCATCGCCCTGCTGAACCTGTGGGCCTACCTGCAGGAAAAGCAGAAGGAGCTCTCCTCCTCCGCGTTCCGCCGGCTGTGCAAGGCCGAGCACATCAACTACCTGCGGGTGCGCGAATGGCAGGACCTGTTCACCCAGCTACGCCAGCTGGCCAAGCCGCTGGGGATCAGCGTGGCCGCCGAACCGATCAACCCGGCCGCCAACGAGAACACCGTGCACATGAGCCTGCTGGCCGGGCTGCTCTCCCACATCGGGATGTACGACGAACGCAAGCGCGACTACACCGGGGCGCGCGGCACCCGTTTTGCGATCTTCCCCGGCTCCGGGCTGTTCAAGAAGTCCCCCAGCTGGGTGATGGCCGCCGAGCTGGTGGAAACCTCCCGGCTCTGGGCCCGGGTCAACGCGGCGATCAACCCCGAATGGGTGGAGCAGGTCGCCCCGCACCTGCTCAAGCACAGCTACTCCGAACCGCACTGGTCCAAGCGCAACGGCGCGGTGCTCGGCTATGAGAAGGTCACCCTGTTCGGGCTGCCGGTCATCGCCCAGCGCCGCATCCAATACTGGCGGGTGGACGCCGAGCTGGCCCGGGACCTGTTCATCCGCCACGCCCTGGTGGAGGGCGACTGGCGCACCCACCACAAGTTCTTCGCCCGCAACCGCCAGGTGCTCCAGGAGATCGACGAACTGGAAACCCGCCTGCGCCGGCGCGACCTGCGGGTCTCGGACGAGGACCTGTTCGACTTCTACGACGCGCGCATCCCCGCCTCGGTCGTCTCCGAGCGCCACTTCGACCGCTGGTGGAAGAAGGCCCGCACCACCGACCCGACACTGCTGGACTTCGATCCCGAGGCGCTGATCGAGGCCGACGCCGAGCAGCTGGATGACGCCGCCTTCCCCACCACCTGGCGCCACGGATCCATCGAGCTGCCGCTGAAGTACGAGTACAACCCGGCCGCCCGGGCCGGCGAGGGCGACGGGGTGAGCCTGCAGGTGCCGGTGGTGTTCCTGAACCAGCTGGACCCGGCCCGCTTCCAGTGGCTGATCCCGGGGCTGCGCCACGAGCTGATCACCGCGCTGATCCGCTCCATGCCCAAGAACGTGCGCAAGAACTTCGTGCCCGCCCCCGACGTCGCCGGCCAGGCGCTGGAAAGGCTGGATGCCGAGTTCGATCCGGCACACGATGACCTGGCCACCTCCCTGGCCCTGGTGCTGCGCCGGCTGCGCGGGGTCGTGGTGGATCCGGCCGTGTTCGACTTCGCCGCGCTGCCCGAGCACCTGCGCTTCGGCTTTGAGGTGCTGGACGCCAACGGCAAGGTCCTGGGCCAGGGCGATGACCTGCCCGCCCTGCAGCACCGGCTGGCCGCCGCCAACCGCCAGGCCCTGGCCGCCCAGGTCAACTCCCCCACCCCGGCCCCGACCCCGGGCAAGCCCGGCACCCCGGCCGCCGGCCCGCGCTCCGGCGCGAAGAAGGGCAAGGGCCCGGCCAAGGCCGACCAGCAGTCCGCCGCGGGCGGCGGCTGGGAGCAGGCCGGGCTGAAGACCTGGCCGAACCTGCCCGGCGAGCACACCGCGCTGCCGCAGCAGGTAAGCACCACCGTGATGGGGCAGCAGATCACCGCCTACCCGGGACTGGCCGACGAGGGCAGCTCCGTGCGCCTGGGCGTGTTCCGCACCGCCGCCGAACGCGACGCCGCCCACCGCGGCGGAGTCATCCGGCTGCTGATGCTGCGCCTGCCCCCGGCCACCAAATTCGTGCTCGGGCACCTGAACAACACCGAGAAACTGGTGTTCACCCAAAGCCCGCACGGCTCCATCGAGGAACTGATCGCCGACTGCACCATGGCCGCCGTGGACAAGCTCGTCCCCGAACAGCTGCCGATGGACGCCGCTGCCTTCGAAGCGCTCTTCCACAGTGTGCGCGCCGAACAGATCGACACCGTCTTTTCGATCACCGCGGTCATCGCCAAGGTCTTCACCAGCTACACCCGGATCACCAAGCAGCTCAAATCCAGCAACTCACTGGCGCTCTACCAGGCCGTCAGCGACATCCGCTCCCAGCTGGAGCAGCTGATCTACCCCGGCTTCATCGCGGTGACCGGGGCGATGAACCTGCTGCGCCTGCCGCGCTACCTGCAGGGCATCGAACGCCGGCTGGAGAAGCTCACCTCCGGCGCCGTGCAGCGCGACGCCCAGGCGATCACGGTGATCCAGAAACTGGAGGACGAGTACGACGCGGCCCTGGAAAAGGTCCCCGCCGGTGCTGCGGTCCCCCACACCCTGCGCCAGGTGAAGTGGATGCTGGAGGAAATGCGCATTTCGCTGTTCGCCCAGGAACTGGGCACCGCCTACTCGGTCAGCGAAAAGCGCATCCGCAAGGCCATCGCCGAAGGACTTGCCGCGCTCTAACCGCATTCCCGCACTCGATCCGGGTTTGGCCCGCAGGGCGGGTCCCGGGGTGGGGTGTGGTGGGCCAGCCACCGGTGGTGGCTGGCCCACTGGTGTTTCCGGCCGGTGTTTCCCGGTGGGTGTTTCCCGCCGGTGGTCCCCGAAAGAATTTTGGGGTTCGTGGGTTATCCCCATCCCGCCGGGCCTGGGTGGGGTGCCCAAGTTTGGTGGGTGATGGTAGGTGGCATGAATCAGGTTTCCCTGGCCACGGCCCTTGAGGTGGTACGCCACCGGGTGCGGCACAACGGTGCGGCACTAGAGGGCACGGTGCTGCGTGAAATCCAGGAACTGTGTACCGGCCTGTTCACCGACCTGGCCGGGCTGGTGGGGGCCACCCACCGGGCACCTGTCGCGTTGGGTGGGGCCAGCTGGGTGGAAGAGCACTACCGGGCGGTGATCCGCGCTCAACTGGCCGCGATCGCCGCGTTGGAAGCCACCGGGGCCCACCGGTTGGAAGTGGGCGAGTATGACCGGTTGCGGCAGGACCCGGCCGGCACCCAGGGCCCGGTGTTGTACGCGACCGGGCGGCCGGTGTACAAGGACACCACCGCGTTGCTGGAGTCCTGGGTCGGGATCAACTATTTCGAGGCCCGCACCCGGGTGGAGGACACCCACCGGGTCCAGGCCCGACGCAACAGTGCCGGGCAAGGCGCTGGCCCACGGTTTGAGCGGCTGGCTGGTTTGTTCAAGGATCCGGGTCGGGACCCGCGCCCGGTGCGGGATGCGGCCCGCCGGTTGGAGGCGTTGGAACCATCCACGGTGGGGCAGGAACTATCCGGGGTGCTGCCAGGAGTCGCAGCCAGGGCCGGGGATGGGCGGTTGTTGGAGGAGCACGCCACCGAGATCCTGGTGGAGCATGACCCGGTGACCGCGGCGAAGCGGTTGACGGGGTTGTGTACCGGGTATCGGAAGGCGAACGAGTCGGTGGCTAAACCGGAGGTCGGGATTTTCCGTCGGGCGACCGTGTTGGGGGTGGATCAGTATTTGATCCGGGTGGAGGGGGTGGATGCGGAGTTGCTGCGTTCAGCGATCGCGCAGGCCGATAATCCACGTACCCAGGCCGGGGCCGCGGCCCGGAGCCTGTCCCGGTCCGGCAGGCCCGGCCCCCAGGACAACACCCAGGCCAGCCCCCAGGACAACACCCAGGCCAGCCCCCAGGACAGCACCCTCTCTGGGGAAACAACCGGTCCTGGCCGTGGTGGGGACCAGGGCTGTGCTGGTGAAGAGAGTGGGCAGGTTCCGGCATGGCTGGTCACGGATCAGCCGCCACCACCCTGGGCGATCGACCCCGACACGGAACCAGGGGTTGCCGACACGGAATCAGGGAATGCTGCTGAAGCCGTCCCGGCTGTCGATTCAGACGTCGGGTCAGGGGCTGCCGGTTCCGGGACTGTGTCACCGCACGACAGTGGGTTGGCCCCCGGCACAGCTGCCGATCAGCCACCTATGACAGGGCCGGAGCGAGCAGGGGCCGCAGCCGATCGGCCGGGTGCCGGTGCTGGTCGTGGGACGGCGTGTCCTGCCAGCACCCCGGCCCCGCAGGGATTCACCCAGCCCCTGGCCGAGCAGGACGAAGCCGACCCAGACCCGACCGGGACAGGCGCGGCTCAGCAAGACAGCGCTGAGGGTCCTGGCCCGGATCGTGTTGAGGGGGTGGAGGCTGCGGTGCCGCGGCGCAGGCTGCAGGCCCTACTGGATTTGATGCGGGCCCGGGTCACCGGGGCCGGGGCGTTGAAGACCATCACCCCGCAGGTCGTGGTGTACATGCAGTTGCAGGACCTGATGGACCTGGCCGAAGGTCATGGCATCACCAGCCGCGGGGTCACCGCCCACGGGGTGGAGCTCGACGCCGGCCAGCTGCGTCAGGCGTTGAGCCGGGCACGGATCATCCCGGTCGTGCTGGGCGGGGATAGCCAGGTCTTGGATGTGGGCCGGGCCCGCCGGGACTTCAACGTGCCGATGTGTACCGGGTTGCAGGCCAGGGACCGGGGGTGCATCATGCCCGGGTGCACCTACCCTCCAGAAATGTGCGAGGCCCACCATTGGAAGAACGGGGGCTGGGCCGGAGGATGTGGCACCAGTGTGGGTGAAGGTGGCCTCTTATGTCCCAGGGAGCATGATGACTATCATGCCGGGAAATTCAAGATCGTTGATGTGAACGGGTTGCCGCATGTGGTGTTGCCCAAGCATCTGGATCCTTCCCAGACCCCGCGGCGTAACCGGTACTGGTTCGCCAGCTGGGAAGACCCTTCCAAACCAGGGCAGCAAGCAGCCCGGCAAAAGCCACCGGAACAAAAACCGGCCCCGGGCCAGACGAACCCGCCAAAGCCAGACGGCCCGCCACCGGATGCCACCAAACGCCGCAGTCGACGTCGGCGGTCGAGGACCGGGCCGGGCCCTGGGCAGGACCCGCCAGCGGCCACCCCACCTAAAGCAGCCGACAGCTAGAGTATTCGGCAACGCTTGCAAAACGACGCGCTCACCGTGCACGGCGATGATATTTTGAAAGCCATGCAAATCAATGATGTCCGGCGGGCCTATGCGGCACGGGCAGCCGAATACTCCGAGGTGCTCGGCTCAATGAGTCAGATGGCGCCGCAGGATCAGGAAGACATCGCCGGCTGGGCACGGAGCATTGTGGGGCCGATCGCCGATGTTGGTTGCGGCCCGGGTCATTGGACGCAGTTTCTGTCGGATCGGGGTGCCGACGTGATCGGTGTGGATTTCGTCGACGAGTTCCTGGACATCGCCCGATCGCGTTTTCCTCAGCAACGCTTCATGAACGCGGATCTGGCCTCGTTGGGTTTCATGGATGGCTCGATGGCAGGGCTGCTCTCGTGGTATTCCACGATCCACTGCGCCCCTGACACTGTACCGGCGATACTGCGGGAATTCGCGCGCGTCCTGCGGCCGCAGGGAACGCTCATGCTGGGGTTCTTCGACGGCGATCGCATTGAGGCCTTCCCCCATCAGGTCATCCGGGCCTACCGCTGGCCCGCGGACTGCATGATCGACGTGCTGGCCGATGCCGGTTTCTCGGTAATAGACCTGAGCACGCGCACCGACCCCGGGGTGCGTCCGCATGCCGCCATCACCGCAAAGCTCGTTCGGCGCTAGGTCTTCCCTCCCCCGGATTGGAAAGACCAGGGCGAATACGCGATGCCGGCATCACTCACCGTCGCTCACGACCTCCTGCTGTGCTGGAGAGAGTGGCGCAGCACCGAATGCGCAACGGCGCGCACCCGGTTCCGTCCGGCTCGGGCGGGGCCGCGGAAATCAGGTGCGCGCCGTGGTCGCTGCGATCGAATAATCAGGCGTCGGGAATGTGGGTGTGTCCGTCTTCCTTCAGTGCCGCGCGCAGCTTCTGCGCATTCGCGTCCATCTTGGCCGGATCCGGGTTCTCATTCACCCGGCCCAGGTCGAAGTCAGCCAACGAGTTCGTCGGCCACACGTGAACGTGCAGGTGCGGCACCTCGAACCCCGCGATCATGATCCCGGCGCGGGCGGAATTGAAGACGCGTTTCTGGGCCCGGCCGATGTTCCCGGCGACCTTCATCAGGTGCGCCATCAGCTCGTCGGAGGCGTCGGTGAACTCGTCGATCTCCTCGCGCGGAACCACCAGGGTGTGGCCGTCGGTGATCGGCCCAATGGTCAGGAAGGCGACGCACTGCTCGTCCTTCCAGATGAAGCGGCCGGGGATCTCGCCTTCGATGATCTTGGTAAACAGGGTGCTCATGTGCGCCTTTCAGTGTTCGACCGGCAGCGGCCGGGGTTGTGCGGTGTGGCGGGGTCAGCTGCGCGCCGTGCCGCGCTAGTGGCGGTGGGTTTCGTCGCTGGTGGCCACGTCGTTTTGCGGGTAGGAGCTGTACTGCGACCAGGACCCCGGGTAGAGCGCCGCGTCGATCCCGGCTTCGTGCAGGGCCAGGATCTGGTGCGCGGCGGTGATCCCGGAACCGCAGTAGGCGGCCGCTGCCCGGCCGGAGGGTTCCAGCCCGAGCTTGGCAAAGCCCGCGCGCAGCTGCTCGGGCTGGCGGAAGCGGGCGGCATCGTCCAGGTTCTCGGTGGTGGGACGGTTCAGCGCCCCGGGGATGTGCCCGGCCACCGGGTCCAGGGGTTCTTCCACCCCCAGGTAGCGGGCGGTGGCGCGCGAATCGATCAGCACGCCGTCGAACCCGGCCAGCTCCTGCATTTCCAGCACCGGCATCTGATTCCAGGACAGGCTCACGGTGCCCGGCTCCACCTTGGGCACCTCGGAGGAGAGGATGCACTTCGCGTCCCGCCAGGCCTGCAGTCCCCCGTCGAGCACCGCGACCTTCGTGAAGCCGGCGTGGCGCAGCAGCCACCAGGCGCGGGCGGCGGCCATCGCCCCGGCGTCGTCGTACACCACCACGCAGCTCTCGTCGTTGATGCCCCAGCCGCGGGCGGCCTGCTGGAACGCGTCGGCGGTGGGCAGCGGGTGGCGCCCGGTGTGCTCCCCGACCGGGCCGGACAGCTCGGTTTCCAGATCCACGAAACGGGCGGCCGGGATGTGCCCGGCCTGGTACTGCTCGCGGTTGTTGGTGGCGCCCAGCTTCCAGCGCACGTCGAGCAGCACCAGGTTGGGGTCTTGCAGTTTCGCGGCCAGGTCGCTGGCCCGGATTAAGGCGCTCATGCGTTTGGCTCCCGGGAGATCAGGTCGTTGATGTCGTAGCTGGTGCCCTGCTCCCAGCGCTGGTAATTGCGCCCCTGGGCCGTGGCGGCGTTGCCCAGCAGCCGGTCGAACAGCCCCAGGCCGTTTTCGTTCAGCAGCCCGTCGTGGATCGGCAGCCACAGCGGCGCGTCGACCTCGGTGGCGAAGTCGATGGTCTGCCCCACCCGCGACCAGGGCGCCATGGCCGGCACCAGCAGCACGTCGGGGTGCAGCCCCACGGGCACCTGCAGGCTGTCGCCGGGGTGGAAGATCCGCTCCCCCAGCAGGTAGCCGATGTTCGCGACCACCGGGATGGAGTGGTGGATGGTGGCGTGGGTGCCGCCAAAGGCGCGCACCTGGATGCCGCCGACGGTGACCTGGGCGCCGGGCTGGATCGGGTCGACCCGCGAGCGGGCGACGGCCGGCAGCAGCTCGTGCAGGGTTTGGACCACCGTCTGCGGGGCGTACACCTGCAGGGTGGGGTTCGCGGTGACTGCCTCGGCGACGACCTCGGGCAGCACATGGTCGGGGTGCTCGTGGGTGATCAGCACGGCCTGCTGCTGCTCGAACGCCCCCTCCAGGTCCGAAAAGCCGCCCGGATCGACCAGGATCGACCCGTCGATGGTGGATACCTCAACACATGAATGACCACGGGATACGATGCGCATACCCCCACACTAGGCGTCCAGCCACACCCGAGGCCAGTCATCGGGCGCATTGCCGGGCGAAGTTGGCTAAAATTGTGGGTGTACCGGCGCCGCCGTTTCGCGCGCCCGTGGCAACTAATAGGAGTGGTGTCCGCATATGACGCAGCCGTCAACCACGCGTGCCGGGGAAACCCGGGTTACCAAGCAGCGTGTGGCATTGAACGAGGCGTTAGTCCAGGTCAACGATTTCGCCACCGCCCAGCAGCTGCACCGCTGGCTGCAGGAGCAGAACCACAAGGTCTCGCTGGCCACCGTGTACCGGCTGCTGCAGTCGATGGCGGACGACGGGCTGGTCGATGTGCTGCATTCGGGCGACGGTGAGGCCCGCTACCGCCAGTGCGTGACCGAGGTGCACCACCATCACCTGGTGTGCCGGGTGTGCGCCAAGACCGTTGAGGTGCTGGCCCCGTCGGTGGAGCGCTGGGCGGCCCGGGTGGCCGAGGAGCACGGCTTCAGCGAGCCGGAGCACACCGTGGAGATCTATGGGCTGTGCGCCGAATGCCGACGGCAGAACCGCGCCGACCAGCCCCGCATCGACGCCAAGTAACCCCCACGCCCGCCACGCCGGCCGCGCCGGGGCGGCGGATCCGGCGACCGGAGCGCCCGGTTCCGCTAGACCTGGTGGCGGCTGGGTGAACGCACGGCCTCGATGAGCCGGCACACCAGGTAGATCACGAACGAAATCGTGGTCACGTACGGGCTGATCGGCAGCGCCCCGCCCAGCGCCAGCAGAATCCCGCCCACCACGCTGGTCAGCGCGAACAGCACCGAGAGCAGCACGGTGACTGCCGGGTTGCTGCTCACCCGCAGGGCGGCGGCGCTGGGGGTGATCAGCAGCGCCAGCACCAGCAGCGCGCCGACCACCTGGATCGACATGGCCACCGCCAGGGCCAGCACCACCATGAACACGATCGACAGCCCGGAGGTGCGCACCCCGCGGGCGCGCGCCAGCACCGGGTCGACGCTGGCATAGGTCAACGGGCGCCACATGATGATCAGGGCGAGGATCACCACGGCGCTGATCACCAGCGTGCCGCCCAGCTGCGCCTCGTCCACGGCGACGATCTGCCCGGTCAGCAGCCCGAACTTGTTCGCGCTGCGCCCCTCGTAGAGGGAGAGGAACAAGATCCCCAGGCCCAGCCCGAAGGGCATCAGCACCCCGGTAATGGAATTGCGGTCCTTCGCCCGGGTGCCCAGCACGCCCAGCACCAGCGCGGCGATCAGCGAGCCGAACACCGAGCCGGTGACCACGTCCGCGCCGATCAGCAGCGCGAAGGAGGCCCCCGCGAAGGACAGTTCGGCGATACCGTGCACCGCGAAGGCCATGTCGCGCATCATGATGAAGATGCCGATCAGCCCGCCAACCACCCCGAGCACGGCCCCGGCGATCAGGGAGTTGCTCACCAGCGGCAACAGCTGGGCGTAATCCTCGAAATTGATCACGCGCTCAAGAAAATTATCCAACCCCATGCCTATCGTCCCGCCGTACCCAGTTCGCCCGTTTCCGGTTCACCCTTTGGCGCCGCCTGGCCATCCGGCCCGCCCTCTTCCGGTGTCACCGGATCGGGCACCTGGCGTTCCCCGTCCCCGGTGACCACCACAATCCGTCCGTTGACCCGCAGCACCTCAACGCGCGATCCGTACAGCTCGCTGAGCACCTCGCTTTGCATGACCTCATCCACGGTCCCGATGTGGAACCGCCCGCCGGCCAGGTACAGCACCCGGTCCACGTAGGGCAGGATCGGGTTGATCTCGTGGGTGACGAAGATGACCGCGCTGCCGGCCTGAACGGCCTGGCGGTGGATCACCTCGCTGATCGCCTGCTGGTGGTGCAGGTCCAGGCTCAGCAGCGGCTCGTCGCACAGCAGCACCCGCGGGTTGGAGGCCAACGCCTGCGCGGCCCGCAGCCGCTGCTGCTCCCCTCCGGAGAGTTCGGCGACCGGGCGCTGCCCGTAGTCGCTGGCGCCGACCAGCTCCAGCAGCTCATCGACGCGCTCGGCCACCTTGCGCCGGGCCAGGCGCACCCCGGGGCGGTGCCCGTCCACGCCCAGGGCCACCAGGTCCCGGGCGCGCAGCGGCACGTGATCGGCGATGGGCCGCTGCTGCGGGATCAGCCCGACCAGTTCCGAGCCGCGGCGCACCGGCTTGCCCTCGATGCGCACGGTGCCGGATTCGAGCACCGTGGTGCCCAGCATGGTGTTGATGAAGCTGGTCTTGCCCGAGCCGTTGGGGCCGAGCACCGCCAGGAATTCACCGGGGCGCACGTCCAGGTCCAGGTCCTGCCACAGCACGCGCGGGCCGAAGGCCAGGCGGGCGTGCTGGAAGGAGACAATCGGTTCTGCTGGCATTCTGCGGCTTTCGTGTGGTTGGTGGGGGCCGGCGCGCGGACGGCAAATGGCCGTGGCCCCGCGTCCTGCGCGGCACCACGGCCATTCTATCCTAATTGCGACTGATTCCTATTTGCGCCCGGCGCGGTTTCGCACCGTGCGCGGCGGATTAAGTGGTTGCCGTTCCCGGGGCGTGGCCGTTGCGCGGCGCACGCGGCGGAACGTGGCGTTTCCGGGTGGTGTCGCTAATCTCACCGACCAGCACCTCGATGATGTCCTCCAGGAACACCACCCCGGTCACCTTCCCGTCCGCGTCGATGACGGTGGACAGGTGGTTGCCCTGCTGGCGCATGGCCTCCAGCGCCACCTCGATCTCATCGGTGTGCGCCACCTGGCCCAGCGGGTGCAGCGGCAGGTTCAGCAGCGGCTGGGTCGAATGCTCGTCGTCGATGAGCATCACGTCCTTCACGTGCCAGTAGCCCACCGGGATCCCCTCGCGGGTGATCATCATGCGCGAAAACCCTGTCTTGGCGACCTTGGACTCGAACTCCCGCGCGGTGGTCTGCCCCCATTCCAGGGTGAACAGGTCCTCCAGCGGCACCATGCACTGGCTGGCGGTCACCGAGGTGAACTCCAACGCCTTGCTCAGCCGGAGCGCGTCCTCGTTCTCCAAGGTGCCCTCCTCGGAGGAGGACTGGATGATCGAGCGCACCTCCGCGGCCGTGTAGGCGCTGCTGACCTCGTTTTGCGGTTCGACGCCAAACATCTTCAGCACCAGGTTCGCCGAACCGTTCAGCAGCGAGATCACCGGGTGCAGCGGCTTGGAGAGCCACACCAGCGGCGGGGCCAACAGCAGCACCGCCTTGTCGGCGACGGACACCGAGATGTTCTTGGGCACCATCTCACCGAAGGTCACGTGCAGGAAGGTCACCGCCACCAGGGCGATCAGGAACGCGCTGGTGTCCGCCACGGCCACCGGCACGCCCATGGCCTGCAGCGGCACCACCAGCAGGTGGTGGATCGCCGGTTCGGAGATGTTCAGGATCAGCAGCGAGCACACGGTGATGCCCAGCTGGCAGACCGCCAGCATCACCGAGACGTGCTCCATCGCCCACAGCGCCACCTTGGCGCGCTTGTGCCCGTCGTCGGCCAGCGGTTCGATCTGCGAGCGGCGCGCGCTCATCACCGCGAACTCGCCGCCCACGAAGAACGCGTTGGCCAGCAGCAGCACCACCAGCCAGATCAGGCCCATGAAGTCACTCATTCTCGGCCTCCTGGATCGGTGCGGCCGGCACGAAGCGCACCTGGGCGATGCGCTTGCCGTCCAGTTCGGTCACGGTGAAGCTGCCGGCCTCGGTGGTGACCACGTCGGCCAGCTGGGCCAGGCGGCCAAGCTCGGAGAGCATGAAGCCGCCGATGGTTTCGTAGGAGGCGTCATCCGGGATGATGTCCGCGTCGAAGTGGTCGTTGATCTGGTCGGGGCGGAACATGCCCGGGAACAGCCAGGCGCCGTCCGGTTGGGCGATCACTTCCTCCTCGTCCTCGTCGTGCTCGTCGGAGACTTCCCCGACGATTTCCTCGATCAGGTCCTCCAGGGTCACGAACCCGGCGGTGCCGCCGTATTCGTCCATCACGATCGCCACCTGGTACTCGGCGGCACGCAGCTGCTCGAGCAGGATGTCCAGGTGGATGGTTTCGGGCACGTACAGCGCGTCCATCGCGAACTCCCCAACCTGCAGGGCGCCGCGGCGTTCGCGCGGCACCGAGACCACGCGCTTGATGTGGCACACGCCCTGGATCCGGTCGCTGGAGCCCTCGATCACCGGGAACCGGGAGAACCCGGTCTCGGCGCTGAGGCTGATCAGCTCCGATAGCGGGGCTTCGGAGTCGATCGTCGCCATGGTGGTGCGCGGGGTCATCACGTCGGCCGCGGTGCGTTCGGAGAATTCAATGGTGGATTCAACGAACTTGGCGGTCTGGTTGTCCAAGGTGCCCAGCTCGGCCGAACGGCGCACCAGCGAGGCCAGCTCCTGGGCGCTGCGGGCCGCGGAGATCTCCTCCTTGGCCTCGATGCCGAAGAACCGCTTGAGCACTTGGTTGGAGAACCCGTTCAGCGCCAGGATGGCGGGCTTGAAGATTGCGGTGAACACCAGTTGCGGGCGGGCCAGCGCCTTGCCCACGGTCATGGCCCGGGCGATCGACAGGTTCTTGGGGATCAGCTCGCCGATCAGCATCGAGAGCAGGGTGGCCAGGGTCATCGAGATCACCACGGAGATTGCGGTGGCGCTGGCGCCGGTGACCCCCAGCTGGACCAGCAGCGGGCTGAGCAGCTGGCTCATCGCCGGCTCCAGCACATAACCGGTCAGCAGCGTGGTCAGCGTGATGCCCAGCTGGCAGGAGGAAAGTTGGGTGGAAAGCGAGGTCAGGCACTGGTAGAGCGGCTTGGCACCGCGTTCGCCGGCCTCAACGGCCTGGGCGACGGTGGACTTGTCCAGCGCCACCAGCGCGAACTCGACGGCCACGAAGAACCCTGTTCCCAGGATCAGCAGCAGGCCGAGCAGGATGTATAACCATTCCATTGGGGGCTAGCTTCCCCCTAGGGCCGGTGTGGTGAAAGTAATTCCAATTGCCGCCCAGCGGCAACTAGAAGGCTCCAATCGGGAGGCGGAGCCCACCTGTTCATGTCTGGGGCTGCCGGCGCTGCGCCCTTGGGCGACCGGCCGGCACGGAGAATGACTGTCCATAGTGCGCATCAGTCTAACGAACGAAGCTTAACTTCGCATCACCGGCAGATGAAAAAGATGAACGGCACAAATCCCCCGGTGAGCGGGAGATATGTGAGCATCCGATCCTGTGATCCGTGCCGCGTCTTAGCCAACTGGCGCAAAATGTCACTAGACTGTTGGGAGGTCTAGAAATCTTGTGTGCACGGTGGCCACTCATAGCGTCCTCGGGCCACCGCCCGCCCAAGCTAGAACAGCGTAGAAAATCAGGGAGAGGCGTTGCACGTGCCAGAGCAAGCACACCATCGGCTAACGGAAGAGTTCGGTGGAAACGAGTGGCTAGTAGACGAGCTGTACCAGCAGTACCTCGTCGACAAGAACTCGGTCGATAAGAAATGGTGGGACATCTTCGAGTCCCTCACCGCAGACGAGGAAGAACCGGCGAAGAAGCCGGCTGCGGAAGCCAAGCCGGCCCAGCCCGCCGCGAAGCCGCAGAGCGCCCCGGCCAAGACCCAGGGTGCCCCGCGCGCGGCCGCTGCCGCCCGCTCCAGCGAGCCGGCGGCGGAGAAGCCGCAGGCCGCCAAGCCGGAGCCGAGCAAGCAGAACGCCGCGCCGAAAACCGCCCCGATCCCGGCGCAGGCCCCCAAACCCCAGACTTCGAACCAGTCCTATGGCGAGGAGAAGCGCACCGTGCTGCGCGGGCCGATGAAGGCCATCGCCAACAACATGGACGCCAGCCTCACCGTGCCGACCGCCACCACCGTGCGCGCCGTGCCGGCGAAGCTGATGATCGACAACCGCGTGGTCATCAACAACCACCTCAAGCGCACCCGCGGCGGGAAGATCTCCTTCACCCACCTGATCGGCTTCGCCGTGGTGCGGGCGCTGAAGCAGTTCCCGTCGATGAACGTGACCTACGACGTGGTGGACAAGAAGCCCACCGCCGTGCAGCCGGCCCACGTGAACTTCGGCATCGCCATCGACATGCCCAAGCCCGACGGCACCCGCATGCTGGCCGTGCCGAACATCAAGGCCGCCGAGACCCTGAGCTTCAACGAGTTCTGGGCCACCTATGAGGACCTGATCAAGCGCGCGCGGGGCAACAAGCTCACCGCGGACGACTACGCCGGCACCACCGTGTCGCTGACCAACCCCGGCGGCATCGGCACCGTGCACTCGGTGCCGCGCCTGTCCAAGGGCCAGGCCGCGATCATCGGCGTCGGCGCCCTGGAGTACCCGGCCGAGTACCGCGGCGCGGCGGAGAAGACCGTCGCCGCCCTGGGCATCGGCAAGCACATCACCCTGACCTCGACCTACGACCACCGCGTCATCCAGGGCGCCGGTTCTGGCGAATTCCTGAAGCTGGTCGAGTCGCTGCTGCTGGGTGAGCAGGACTTCTACGACGAGATCTTCGAGCAGCTGCGCATCCCGTACGAGCCGGTGCGCTGGGCCGTGGACAACCAGGTCGACATCGACCTGCAGGTCAACAAGGTCGCCCGGATCCAGCAGCTGATCCACTCCTACCGCGTGCGCGGGCACCTGATGGCGGACATCAACCCGCTGGAGTACGTGCAGCGCAAGCACCCGGACCTGGACATCAAGACCTACGGGCTGACCCTGTGGGACCTGGACCGCGAATGGGTCACCGGCGGGCTGGGCGGCAAGGACCGGATGCTGCTGCGCGACATCCTCGGGGTGCTGCGCGACGCCTACTGCCGCACCACCGGCATCGAGTACATGCACCTGCAGGAGCCGGTGGAGCGCGACTGGTTCCAGTCCAAGCTGGAGCGCCCGTACCGCAAGCCCAGCGCCGAGGAGCAGAAGCGGATCCTGTCCAAGCTCAACGCCGCCGAGGCGTTTGAGACCTTCCTGCAGACCAAGTTCGTCGGGCAGAAGCGCTTCAGCCTGGAAGGCGGCGAGTCGCTGATTCCGCTGCTGGATGCGATCATCTCCGACGCCGCCGACGAGCACCTGAGCGAGGTGGGCATCGGCATGGCCCACCGCGGCCGGCTGAACGTGCTGACCAACATCGCCGGCAAGACCTACGCACAGGTCTTCCGCGAGTTCGAGGGCACCGCCACCCCGGGGTCCGTGCAGGGTTCGGGCGACGTGAAGTACCACCTGGGCACCGAGGGCTCCTACACCTCGGATGCCGGCAACGAGACCAAGGTCTACCTGGCGGCGAACCCCTCGCACCTGGAGGCCGTGGACCCGGTGCTGGAGGGCATCGTGCGCGCCAAGCTGGACCGCCTGGGCTCGCGCAGCGAAGTGCTGCCGATCCTGGTGCACGGCGACGCCGCGTTCGCCGGGCAGGGTGTGGTCTCCGAGGTCCTGGCCATGAGCCAGCTGCCGGGCTACCGCACCGGCGGCACGATCCACGTGATCGTGAACAACCAGATCGGCTTCACCACCGCCCCGAGCTCCTCGCGCTCCTCGGAGTACTCCACCGACGTGGCCCGCGCCGTGCAGGCCCCGGTCTTCCACGTCAACGGGGATGACCCGGAGGACGTGGTGCGCGTGGGCCAGCTGGCCTTCGAGTACCGCCAGAAGTTCAACAAGGACGTCGTGATCGACCTGGTGTGCTACCGCCGCCGCGGGCACAACGAGGGCGATGACCCGTCGATGACCCAGCCGATGATGTACAACCTGATCGAGGCCAAGCGCTCGACCCGCAAGCTGTACACCGAGGCGCTGGTCGGCCGCGGCGACATCACCCAGGAGGAGGCCGACAACGCGTTGGCCGAGTACCGCGAGTCGCTGGAGCGGATCTTCTCCGAGACCCACGCCGCGCAGACCTCCCCGATCCCGATCGTCACCCCGGGTTCGACCATCAACGACCTGGAGAAGCCGTTCGCCCAGGCCGAGGATGAGCTGACCCGCGACGGGGCCCGCCCCAGCGCGATCTCCGCGCAGACCGTGGCCGCCATCGGCAAGGCGCACCTGGCGATCCCCGAGGGCTTCAACGTGCACAACAAGCTGCGTTCCCTGCTGGAGCGCCGCGAGAAGATGAGCCGCGAGGGCGGCATCGACTGGGGCTTCGCCGAGCTGCTGGCCCTGGGCTCGCTCTCCATGGAGGGTGTGCCGGTGCGCCTGGCCGGCCAGGACTCGCGCCGCGGCACCTTCGTGCAGCGCCACTCGATGTTCCACGACCGGATCAACGACGAGGAATGGTACCCGCTGAACCACCTCAGCGAGGACCAGGCCCCGATCTGGATCTACGATTCGCTGCTCAGCGAATACGCGGCCCTGGGCTTCGAGTACGGCTACTCGGTGGAGCGCCCGGACGCGCTGGTGATGTGGGAGGCGCAGTTCGGCGACTTCGTCAACGGCGCCCAGACGGTGATCGACGAGTTCATCTCCTCGGCCGAGCAGAAGTGGTCGCAGTCCTCCTCCCTGGTGATGCTGCTGCCGCACGGCTACGAAGGCCAGGGCCCGGACCACTCCTCCGCCCGCATCGAGCGCTTCCTGCAGCTGTGCGCGGAGAACAACATGGTCGTGGCCCAGCCCTCCACCGGCGCCAACCACTTCCACCTGCTGCGCCGCCAGGCCTACGCCCGTCCGCGCAAGCCGCTGATCGTGTTCACCCCGAAGCAGCTGCTGCGCCTGAAGGCGGCGGCCACCTCGGTGGAGGACTTCACCACCGGCGGCTTCCGCGAGGTCATCGGGGACAGCTCGATCTCCGATAACAACGCGGTGGACAAGGTGCTGCTGGTCTCCGGCCGGCTGTACTACGACCTGCTGGCCACCCGCACCAAGGCCAAGGACGAGAAGACCGCGATCATCCGCGTGGAGCAGCTCTACCCGGCCCCGACCGAGCAGATCGCCGCGGAACTGGCCAAGTACCCGAACGCGAAGGTCAGCTGGGTGCAGGACGAGCCGGCCAACCAGGGCCCGTGGCCGTTCTTCGGCCTGTACGTGGCCCCGAGCCTGGAGCAGAAGGTCACCCTGGTCTCCCGCCCGGCGTCGGCCGCCACCAGCGCCGGCACCTCCAAGCGGCACGAGGCCGAGCAGGCCGTGCTGCTGCAGCAGGCGTTCGCCCGCTAAACCGGCCCTGACCGGCGCATAGTGCCGGCACCTTCGGGCACCGCTCCCCCGCAATGGGTCGCGGTGCCCGGCAGGTGCCGGCACCATCACGTTAAACACCTCCCCAATTGCCCGGGTTCACGCCGCGTTCACTGCTAAGGTGGGGAACTAGGTATCGGCACACGAAAGGTCCCCCGTTGGAGTTACGCACCATCCGCATCACCGCAATCGGAGACGAACTGCTGGCCGGACATGGTGACCCCCGGGCCCTGGGGTGGTTTGGCCGGGTCCTGGCGCGCACCCAGGATCCCGCGCTGCGCCTGCAGTCCTTTGTGCTGGCTGCCCCGGCCGAAGGGTCCGAGGCGCTGGCCGAACGCTGGCTGGGCGAGGCGACCCGGCGCTTTGGCGACCGGGTCGAGAACCGGCTGGTGATCGCCCTGTCCGACCGGGACGTTGACCTTGAGGTCTCCACCGCCCGCAGCCGGCTGAACCTGGCCAACATCCTGGACTCCGCCAGCCAGATGTCGATCAAGGCGCTGCTGGTGGGTCCCGCCCCCGGGCTGGACGACGCCCGCAACGAACGGGTCGCCGAACTGAACCGCGTCTACTCGGATGTGGCCCTGCGGCGCAACCACCACTACATCGACACGTTCACCCCGCTGCGCGC
Source organism: Glutamicibacter sp. V16R2B1 (assembly GCF_005774635.1). NCBI lineage: Bacteria > Bacillati > Actinomycetota > Actinomycetes > Micrococcales > Micrococcaceae > Glutamicibacter > Glutamicibacter sp. V16R2B1. The sequence continues at coordinate 50,724 of NZ_VATX01000001.1, read as the reverse complement.
CCACACCCAGTGGCGCGCGGACCTCACCGCCAACGGCGGGGTGCCCGGACAGGCCGGCTACGGGCTGATGGCGTGGCTGGTGCTGCACCGCGGCTGGTACAACTGGATGGAGCTTCCCGAGCCAAGCGAAGGCTAAGCCGCCCGCCCGGGATCCGGCCGTGCATCTCTTGGCGCGCTTGGTCACACCCCATGCTTGGCCACATCCCCGCGCCGCGCAGCACGGCGCTGTGCCCCGCTGCCACGACGCGCGTGTGGCACGCCACAAACGACAAAGCCCTCCCGCATGTGAAACAATGGTGGCCGGACCACCGCCTACTGGCGGCGGTATCGCAATCCCTATCTAAGGAGGCACTATGTCGAAGCGCGCACGTAAGCGTAAGGACCGCCGTAAGCGTTCAGCAAACCACGGCAAGCGCCCCAACGCATAAGCTGATATGGATGATCCCCGCAGCGCACCAGATTCTTCCGGTGCCCTGCGGGGATTTCTTTATCCTCGACCTGCCCCTGCATCCGCCGTCCCGCCCGCTCTTCGCCCGACGGCGTTCTCCGCCTGGCCCGAGGCGGCAAACCCCGGCAGGTCAAACTCCGCCCGGGTGATGCGCGTTATCTCCGCCCCGCATAGCACCAGCCGCCGACACCGGTGTGCCGGCCGATCGGCCGGAGTGCTGATGTCGACGGCTGGGTGCGTCGTGGTGGTAGGCACCGGGCAAACCGGTGGGTACCGAACCGTATGCAGTTGTGGTGTTCCCGTGGGGGCGCAAGGCCGCGGCTAGTGCCCGGATTCGACCCGGATCTGCGAGATGCGCACCATGATCTTTTCCTTCAGCTGGCTCGGGGCGTGCTCCTGGCAGCTGCGGCGCACCACCGATCGGATGATGCACTCCAGGTCGTACTGCTCGGTGCATTCCGGGCAGTGCTCCAGGTGCCGCTTGACCTCTTTGATGTCCTCCAGGGTCAGCGCGCCATCGAGATAGTTGTAGATGCGCACCAGCCGGGAATCGGCACAGTCGCCCAGTGAATAGCAATCCATTTCTACTTCTCCGCTCCCTTGGCCTTGGAGTGGGATACCGCCGCGGGCATTCCCCGATCCTTGGCGTAGTCAGCCAACAACTCGCGCAAGTTCTTCCGTCCCCGATGCAATCTTGACATCACCGTGCCGATGGGCACCCCGAGGATCTCGGCGGCTTCCTTGTAGCTGAAGCCCTCCACGTCCACGAAGTAGACGGCCAGGCGGAAATCCTCGCCGATCGCCTGCAGCGCGGCCTTCACATCGGAATCCGGCAGCCGGTCCAGCGCCTCGACCTCCGCCGAACGCAGCCCCGTGGGCGTGTGGTCCGCGGCCTGGGCCATCTGCCAGTCCTCGACGGTGTCCGTGCTGGTGCGCTGGGGTTCGCGCTGGCGCTTGCGGTACAGGTTGATGTACGTGTTGGTCAGAATCCGGTAGAGCCACGCCTTGAGGTTGGTTCCCGGTTTGTACTGGTGGAACGCGGAGAACGCCTTCGTGTAGGCCTCCTGCACCAGGTCCTCGGCGTCCGCCGGGTTGCGCGCCATGCGCAGGGCCGCCGAATACAACTGGTCGACGTATTGCATCGCGTCGCGCTCAAAACGCTCGCGGCGCTGCTCGTCGGTTTCCTGAGCGGGATCGGGCACGCCGGAACCCAAAGTATTTTCCGTCATCATCGCCCAGTCTACGCGCTCACCGGCCGGTCGGGGCAGGACCGCGACGGCCGAGGGGGCACTTGCAGTTGTTCCCATGGTTCCTTCCAGTCTCGTCACACTCATTCCAACACCCGCCCAGACCGGATAATTCCCGGTGCCCACGGTAGGATTCTGCTAGGGCCTGTCACCTGGGGACCGGGCCTGGAAACCAAGCGAAGGAAGTGCGAAGAACACGTGCCGGCTCATGTCAGCGACCACCCGATGTGGGACGCCCCGTCCGTAACCGAACCGATCAACGCGACCGTGCTGGTGCCCGCCTCCAAGTCCCTGACCAACCGCTATCTGGTGCTCGCCGCCCTGGCCGACGGGCCGTGCACGATCCACAACACGCTGATCAGCCGCGACAGCGAGCTGATGCTGGACGCGCTGGCCGCCCTGGGGGTGGGTGTTGAGCGCACGGTGCAGGATGACCGGTCCACCACGGTGCGCCTGACCCCGCCCGCCGCCGCCGGCCCGCGCCAGGGGATCGTGCACATTGACTGCGGGCTGGCCGGCACCGTGATGCGCTTCGTGCCGGCGTTGGCCGCCGCGCTGGGTGTCAGTGCCCACTTCGACGGGGATGCCGGGGCCCGGGTGCGTCCCATGCGACCGGTGCTCGATGCCCTGGCCGAGCTCGGCGCGCGCATCGAGTACGCGGGACAGCCCGGCTTCCTGCCGTTCACCGTGCACCCGCAGCAGCTGGGGCAACGCCCCGAGGTGCGCATCGACGCGTCGGGGTCCAGCCAGTTCATCTCCGCGATGCTGCTGGCCGGCCCGGCACTGCCCGGCGGGCTGCGTCTGCGGGCCGCCGACGGGGCCGTCGCCAGCCCCGAGCACATCCAGATGACCGTGCAGAGCATGAACGAGCTGGGCGCAACGGTCAGCACCGACCCCGACGCTCGCGGCTGGCAGGTGGCCGAAGGCAGGCTGCCGGCCTTCAGCGTCAGCGTCGAACCGGACCTGTCCAACGCCGGCCCGTTCCTGGCCGCCGCACTGGCCACCGCCGGCACCGTGCGCATCCCGCACTGGCCGCGGCACACCACCCAGATCGGCGGACGCTGGCGGCAGATCCTGCCGGCCATGGGCGCCCGGGTGGAGTTGGGCGCGGATGCGGTGCTCACGGTGCGCGGCACCGGCACCATCGGTGGGATCGACTACGCCGACGCCGCCGAGCTGACCCCCACGCTGGCCGCGCTGTGCACGCTGGCCGACTCCCCCAGCCGGCTGACCGGGATCGGGCACCTGCGGGGGCATGAAACCGACCGGCTCGCCGCCCTGGAACGAGAACTCACCCGGGTGGGCGCCACCGTGCAGGCCACCGAGGACACGTTGCGCATCATCCCGCCCGCCACGCGCCGCGCCGCCGACATGCTCAGCTACGAGGATCACCGGATGGCGACCGCCGCCGCCCTGATCGGGCTGGTGACCCCCGGCACGAGGGTGGAGAACATCGCGACCACCGCCAAGACCATGCCGGACTTCGCACGGATGTGGGAGGCGATGGCCGCGACCGCCGGTACCGCTGACACACCGGCCGCTGGGGCGCCGTCCAGTCACACCGCTGCGGGCGGGTCGGCGGACGCCGCGGCAGGAGGCCGCGCATGAGCCGCTATCAGGACTGGGACGAATCCGATGTGCGGGTGCGCCCGAACAAGCGCGGCTCCCGGCCACGGACCAAGGACCGTCCGGCGCACGAACGGGCGAAGATCGGGCGGGTCATCACCGTGGACCGCGGGCGCTACACCGTCATCCTGGAGGAGGACACCGCCGGGGAACGGGTCGTGGTCGCCGCCCGCGCCCGCGAGCTGCGCCGCCAGGCGATCGTGCCCGGGGACATGGTGGCGCTGGTCGGGGACACCAGCGGCAAGCCGGACACCCTGGCCCGGCTGGTGCGCATCGAGGAGCGCAGCACCCTGCTGCGCCGCAGCGCGGATGACACCGACGCCACCGAGCGGGTGGTGGTCGCCAACGTCGACCAGCTGGTGATCGTGGTGGCCGCGGCGAACCCCGAACCGCGCACCGGGTTCGTGGACCGGGCCCTGGTGGCCGCCTATGATGCGGGCATCACCCCGATCCTGTGCGTGACCAAGGCCGATGTGGCCGACCCGGCCGGGTTCCTGGCCTACTACGACGGACTGGATTTGCCGGTGGTGATTTCCCGGACCACCGCCGAGGCCGACGGGATCGATTCGCAGGCCGCCGACGGCTCCAGCGCCCGGCTGGACCCCGAGGCGCTGGCCACGCTGCGCACCATGCTCGCCGGGAAGGTCTCGGTTGTGCTGGGGCACTCCGGGGTCGGCAAGTCCACCCTGGTCAACGCGCTGACCGGCGCCCAGCGCGCCACCGGGCACGTGAACGCGGTGACAGGGCGGGGCCGGCACACCTCCTCCAACGCGCTGGCGCTGCGCCTGCCTGACGCGCCGGGCAGCTGGCTGATCGACACCCCCGGCATCCGCTCGTTCGGCCTGGGCCTGGTCGACCCGGAGCACGTGCTGGCCGCCTTCGAGGAGCTGAGCCAGATCGCCACCCGGTGCCCGCGCGGCTGCGACCACATGGCCCAGACCCCCGGCTGCGCCCTGCAGGCCTGGGCGTACTCCCCCGACGCCCCGGCCTCGGCCGCCGCCCGGCTCGAATCCTACCGCCGGCTGGTCACCACCGGGGAAACCACCCACGAAAAGGAGCTCGGTGCCCAGTAGCACCACCACGCCATGAACTACACCCTGGATGAGGACCTGTCCTTCGCCCTCGCGCTGGCCGACAAGGTCGACGCGCTGACCCTGGCGCGCTACCACTCCAACGACCTGAAGGTGGAAACGAAGCCGGACATGACCCCGGTCTCCGACGCCGACCGCGGCGCCGAACGGCTGATCCTGGCCGAGCTGGCCGCCCAGCGTCCCGGGGATGCGGTGCACGGGGAGGAATTTGGCGTGCACGGCTCCTCGGCCCGGCGTTGGGTGATCGACCCGATCGACGGGACGAAGAACTTTGTGCGCAAGGTCCCGGTGTGGGCCACGCTGATCGCCCTGCTGATCGACGATGAGCCGGTGCTGGGAGTGGTTTCGGCCCCGGCGCTGGGCCGGCGCTGGCACGCCGCGCATGGGCTGGGCGCCTGGGTGAGCGAGCCGGGCCTGCCCGAGCCGCGCCGCCTGGCCGTCTCCCGGGTCTCCAGCCTCGCCGACGCCTCGGTGTCCTACGCCTCGCTGGATGGCTGGCGTGAACTGGGCCGCCGCGAAAAGCTGATGGAACTATTCGACGCCGCCTGGCGCACCCGCGCCTACGGGGACTTCTACAGCTACATGCTGCTGGCCGAGGGCGGGGTGGACGCCGCGTTCGAGCCGGAACTGGAGCTGTACGACATGGCCGCCCTGGTCCCGGTGGTGCGTGAAGCCGGCGGACGCTTCACCTCGATCACCGGGGTGGAGGGCTGCGGCGGCGGCAACGCGCTGGCCACCAACGGCCTGCTGCACGATCAGATCCTGCCCTACCTGCGCGGCTGACGTGCCCCATTCTTCCAATCCGGGCCGGCTGACCACCAGCGAGGAGGACTACCTCAAGGCGCTCTACGCGCTGTCCGAATGGGATTCGCACCCGATCGGCACCGGTGAGCTGGCCGACCAGCTGGGCCTGTCCCCCGCCTCGGTGACCGCCATGGTGCGCAAGCTCGCGGCGAAGCACCTGGTGGATTTTGTCCCGCGCGGGGCGATCAGTCTCAGCCAGTCCGGGCGGGCGGCCGCGCTGAACGTGGTGCGCCGCCACCGGCTGCTGGAGACCTTCCTGAGCCGCGAACTGGGCTACGGATGGGATGAGGTGCACGATGAGGCCGAACGCCTGGAGCACACGGTCTCCGAACGCTTCATCAACGCCCTGGACGAGCGGCTGGGCTTTCCGCGCAGCGATCCCCACGGGGACGCGATCCCCGACGCCCACGGCGAGCACAGGCCCAGCCAGGCGACGCGCCTGGACCACTTCAGCGGCACCGAAGCGCTGATCGTGCGCATCAGCGACGAGGACCCGCACTTCCTGCGCCGCTGCCAGCAGCAGGGCCTGGTGCCCGGGGCGCGCATCGGCCTGCCGCATCGGCTGGATCCGATCGAAGCCTCCATGGTGTGGGTGCGCGCGCCCCGATCCGAGCAGGCGTGAGCCGCCGCGTCAGGCAAACACCGGCCCCCGGCGGTCGCGCACCTGCCGGCGGCAAACCCCCGGCACGGGCGATGGCCAAAAAATTTATGGTGTAGCGTCAGCGGCGCCAGTGCGACAGCACGGGCGGGGCGTTTACCGGGCGGCGCGTCGCCCGCGCGGCCGCTCGCGCAGTTCCTCGGCCTGCACCGGGGCGGGACCCCCGGGCAACGGCCGCGGGTGCGGCACGACGCGCCCGCGCGTGCTCAGCACCAGTACGATGCTCACCGCGCTCAACCCGAGCATGATCGCCGGCCAGAACAGGTACTGGGTGGCGCCGGTATGGGCGATGCTCAGCCACAGGGCGTAGCTGCCGATGAGGTAGGCCAGGTGGATGAGCATGACCCGGGTGCGCAGCCGCCAGCGGACCTTGGCCTTCGGCGAGAGCGCCAGCGCCCAGACGGCCAGCAGCGGAATCACCACCACGAGGATGGCAAGCACCGGCGGCCAGGGCAGGAAAGTCATGGCGGTAAAGCCGGCGGCAACCAGCAGTCCGACTTCGAGGATAAAGGACACCGTCGCATACGCCGCTGAAATACCAGGTGACACCCGCGAGGTCTTGCCAATACCCATCGCTCTTAATCCCACTCCACTTCGGCACTTATTACGTTTCTTCGCTCGTCCAACAGTCTATGTCCTTCGCGCCGGGTGCCGCGACTTGGACGCCTCGCCTCATGCCCGCCAGAGCCGGCGGAACGCCGTGCCTCCGCTAGCGCTCGGCCGTGTAGCTTTGGCTCCCGTCACTGGTGGAAACCGTGACCTGGTGCAGGCTTGCGTCGACCTGACGGACGCTTTGCAGAACCTCGGTGGCGATTTTCTTCAGCTGCTCGCGGTCCTCGGCCTCCTGGCTGCTGACCAGCAACTCCAGGTGGCCTTCCTCGGGGGCGAACCAGGCCTGCACCTGACGGTAGGGTGCGTTGAGCTGGGAGACTTCGGTGACACCATAATTGCCCAGCCACTGCCGGATCTTCTCCTCAGCCCAGCGTCCGCGCTGCGCGCTGGTCATGGCCGGCGCGGTGCTCTCCACGAGGGCACCTTCAGCCGGGCCGGTGGCCGGCACCGGATCGGAGGGGGCCTCGGTGCTGTGGGCACCGGCCGCACGCTGGATCACTTCCACCCCGCCGATGGCCAGCGCACCGGCGCCAATGATCGCAATCCCCAAGAACAGCAGCATCAGCAGTACCGAACCGCCAGCCTTTTTCATGTGCCCCTCCTTATGAACCCCCCAATCATCATAGACCGTCCCCGGCTTTTCGGCTGGAGGGCATGACAAAGCCCCGGATCCTGGTGGATCCGGGGCTTGCATGTGGAGATGGGGAGAATTGAACTCCCGTCCGCTGTGGTGTTGCCAGGTCTTCTCCGGGCGCAGTTTGCTGTGGATTTTCTCTGCCCCAGCCATCACGCAAACAAGTGGCTGGTCCGGGCACAGTTGCCTAAATTATGCGATCAACGCCGGCAACGTTCATTGATCGCAGTGGCTATCTAAATGACGTTAGTAACAGGGGCGATAGCATCCCCTGGCTAACGGACTGTCTGGCTGCTTAGGCAGCGAGAGCGAAGTCAGTGCGCTTAGATTCGGCACTTATTTGGTTGCAAAGAGCGTTAACGAGATAACTTTGCGTCCTCGGCCCGCTTCATCTGTCGCGACTCACACCGTCGAAACCGATCATCCCCGTATTTTGTTGTCAACCTTTGATCTCTCAAAGCCAACGACATCTTCCGATGCCCACCTTTTCGGTGCTAATCCATACTAGCGCAGCCCCGGCCAAAGCCCAAGGGGCTGAGAGCCGAATCACGCCGAGCGCCGGTTGCGCTCACGCATCGCCCGCAACGCGTCGCGGTTATCCTGCTTTTCGCGCAACGTCTGGCGCTTGTCGTACTCGCGCTTACCGCGGGCCACACCGATTTCGAGCTTTGCCCGGCCCTCCTTGAAGTACAGGCTCAGCGGGACCACGGTCAGCCCCGTTTCGGCGATCCTGCGTTCGATCTTGCTCAGCTCCTGCCGGTGCAGCAGCAGCTTGCGCCGGCGACGGGCCGCATGGTTCGTCCACGACCCGTTGAGGTACTCGGGGATGTAGATGTTCTCAATGAACAGCTCCCCCCGGTAGAACTGGCCAAACCCGTCAACCAGCGAGGCCTTGCCTTCCCGCAGGGATTTGACCTCGGTTCCGGTCAGCACCATGCCGGCCTCATAGGTATCGAGGATTTCATAGTCATGCCGCGCCTTGCGGTTGCTGGCGATGACCTTGCTTTCCTGGTTCTTCTTAGCCATGGCACTCCTTGTCTTGCACGTACGAAGAATCGCACACAGGGACCAAGTCTAGCGTTAGAGAAGTCCCAATGGGTTCACGGCCTGCCCGTTGATCACGGTTTCGAAGTGCATGTGGCACCCGGTGGAGTTGCCGGTGGTCCCCACGTAGCCGATCAGCTGGCCCTGCTTGACGTGTTGCCCGGCACGGGCCACCACCTGCGACATGTGGTGATAGTTCGTGGCCAACGCCTTGCCCTTGACCACGCCGTGGGAAATGGTCACCTTGTTGCCGGAGCTGCCGCCCCAGCCGGCCATCCACACTTCGCCGTCGGCTGCGGCATGCACCGGTGCTCCGCACTGTCCGCCGAAGCCCCAGTCCACGCCCGCGTGTACGTAGCCGCCGCGTCCGCCGTAGTCGATGGTGCCCGCGGGGGTAGGCCGCCAGCCGAAGCTGGAGGTGATCCGGCCACTGGAGACCGGCTTTACCAGACCCCAGCTGCTGGGCTCCGACACGGTCTTGGGGGCCGGAGCCACGTACTTGGGCTTCTTGTAGCTGGCCTTGCGGCCCTCGGCCTTGGCCTGGCGCTTGGCCGCCTCTTCCTTGGCGCGCTGCTCGGCCTCCCACTTCGCCTTGGCTTCGGCCTGGCGCTTGCGCTCGGCTTCTTCCTGACGCTTCTTGCGTTCGGCCGCTTCACGGATCAGACGCTCCTGGCGTTCCTTGATCTGCGCGTTCACGGCCGCGTATTCCTGCTCCTGCTTCTGCAGTTTGGCCTGAATCCGCGGCTTTTCGGCCTCCAGCTTGCTGCTTAGCGCCTCGGTGCTGGCGATCAGCTGGTCCAGTTCGCTCTTGCGCTGTTCGGCCTCATCGCGCGCGGATTCCTCCTGGGCCAGGGCACTTTCGGCCTCAGCCTTCAGGCCCTGGATCTGCTGTTCGACCGCAGCCAGGCGCACCTTGTTGTTCTCGTCGGTGGCCTGCTGCTGCGCCAGGTCGTTGTAGACGCTGTTCTGCGACTCCAGCGCCTTGCTGGCCAGGGTGATGCCGTCGGCGATCTCGGTCGCGGACTCGATGTTCAGGATCATGTCCAGGCCATCGGACATGCCGCCACGCTTGTAGGCCTCCGAGGCGATCTGCGAGATCGTGGACTCGGTTTCCTTCAGCTTGGCCGAATTCTTCTCGATCTCCGCGGCCAGTTCATCGCGGGTCTGCTGTGCGGCAATCAACCGGTCATTCAGGTCCGCCACCGCGGCCTGGGCGTTGGCGACGCGGCTGCGGGCGTCGGCCAGGGCCTGCTCGGCGCCGGGCAACTGACCCTGCTGTTCACGCAGTTTGCGATCGGTCTCCACAATGTCGGCATCCAGAACTTCCATGTCCTCCTGAATGGAGTCAATGTTCTGCTCGACCTGCTTCTTGCGGTCATCCAGTTCGTCTGCCCCTGCCAATGTGGCCGGAACCAGCATCGTCAGCGCCAGAGCGCCACCGACAGTCGCGCGGAGAAACTTACTTCGCACCGCGTGAGACAGCATAGTGCTCCTTAATGAGATTTCTAGTTCCGGTGAAGATCGGCAAAGAATTGGCTAAACCTTCAGGTAGCGCTTCAACGTTACCACTGAAGAAATTGTTGCCAAAATGATACCGATTAGCAAGAGTCCGGGCGCAATCAGCAGAACTTCGTTCGTCGAGATGAACGCGACCCCGAGGTTATCATTGGCCAGTTTCTCCTCCACGAGGAACTTCACCAGCAGCCAGAGCGTGCCCGATGCCAGCAGGCTGCCAATGACCGCCGCGATCACCCCCTCGATGATGAACGGAAGCTGAATCGAGGTCTTGGAGGCGCCAACCAGACGCATGATCGTGGTTTCCAGCCGCCGGTGCATGGCCGAGAGCTGGATCGTGGTGCCGGTCAGCAGCACCGCACAGACGATCATCACCCCGGCCACCACGGCGGCGGACGCCGAGGCCACGCGCACCAACTGGAAGACCTTCTCCAGCAGCTCTCGTTGGTCGATCACCGATTCAACGCCGGGGATGGTGGAGAACGTCTCATTGATGACCGGGTACTTCTCCGGGTCATTCAGTGCGATGCGGAAGGACTCGGGCAGCTGGCCTTCCTGGACCTGGTTCAGCAGCGGCGAATTCTCGAACTGCTCCTGGAAGTGCTTGTAGGCCTCGGACTTCGACTCGTAGGCGAACTCCTTGATGTACGGGGACAGCTCGTCGCTCTTGAGCAGCTCTTCGATATGCGAGCGCTGCTCGTCGGTGACCTGCTCACCGGCGCAGTTCAGCTCCTGGGAGTTGTCGTCGCACAGGAAGACCGCAACCTCCATGCGGTCATACCAGTAGCCCTTCATCTGGTTGATCTGCAGCTGCAGCAGCACCGAGGCGCCCACGAAGGTCAGCGACACGAAGGTCACCAGCACCACCGAGACGACCATGACGATGTTCTGCTTGAGGCTCTTTCCCGCCTCGCGGAGGATGAATCCTGGCCTCACTGCTCTCCATCTTTCGTTTCGCTCGAATCCTGTGCCGGCGCATCCTGGCCCGTTTCCTTCGCGGCAACGTCCTCGGAGGTGCCAAAGTGCAGCTCGCGCGAGCCGTCCTGCTTGATCACGGTGGTCATCGGCATGTAGCTGCCGCTGGTTTCATCGCGGATGATCTTGCCCTTGCTCAGCTCGATCACGCGGCGCTTGTAGTCGCTGACCAGCTCGTGGGCGTGGGTGGCCATCAGCACCGTGGTGCCGTTCTGGTTGATCCGGTCCAGCACGTTCATCACATCGAGGCTGTTCTTCCGGTCCAGGTTGCCGGTCGGTTCGTCGGCCAGCAGGATCGAGGGCTTGTTCACGATGGCGCGGGCGATACCCACGCGCTGCTGCTCGCCGCCGGACAGCTCGGTGGGCTTGCGACGGGCCTTGTCCTCCAGGCCCACCAGCTTCAGCGCCTCGGGCACCCGTTCACGGATCTGGGCGCGCGGCGCGCCAATGACCTCCAGCGCGAAGGCCACATTGTCAAAAACACTGCGTTCGCGCAGCAGCCGGAAGTCCTGGAACACGAATCCGATATCGCGCCGGAGCTTGGGCACACGCCAGCTGGGGATCCGGTTCAGGTTCTGTCCGGCGACGTAGACCGCGCCCTCGGTTGAACGCTTTTCGCGCAGGATCAGGCTCAGAAATGTGGACTTGCCGGAACCGGACTCACCGACAAGGAACGCGAACTCGCCTCGGTTAATCTCGATGTTCACATCGCGCAAAGCCGCATTTTGCTGCTTCGGTTCATAGATCATCGAGACATTTTCGAATTTAATCATGTCTTCAATCGCTTGCTAACGTCGGGCGCGACGCAGGCCCCGGGTCCCCACCCACCGACGGCACAGAATGCGTCATTTAATTGAAACCCTATCGGCGTACGCGGCCCTCTCCCCGAATTTGGGCGCGTGTTGCCGGTTTCTTGGCCGTTACACAGCCTACGACATGAGCGGCGTTAATGCGGTTCCCCGCGCCGTGAACCGGCGCGGTGCGGGGCCGGGCCGACCCGGTGTGGCTAAGCCGTCGCCAGGGTCCGAACCCCGGGCTGGGCGCTAGGCGACCAGCGGCGCCTCGGTGCGTTCGCGCACTTCGTCGCGGCTGACGCCCTCGGCCAGTTCGAGCACCGCAAGACCGTTTGGGGTGATGTCGAAAACCCCCAGATCGGTGATGACCCGCTGCACCACCCCGAGCCCGGTGATCGGCAGGCTGCACTGGTTGACCAGCTTGGCGCTGCCGTCGCGGGCGTTGTGCTCCATCAGCACGATGACGCGTTGGGCGCCGTGCACCAGGTCCATCGCCCCGCCCATGCCCTTGACCATCTTGCCCGGAATCATCCAGTTCGCCAGGTCCCCGGCCCCCGAAACCTGCATGGCCCCGAGGATCGCCACGTCGATCTTCCCGCCGCGGATCATTGCGAAGCTCATCGCCGAATGGAAGAAGCTGGCCCCGGGCAGCACGGTGACGGTCTCCTTGCCGGCGTTGATCAGGTCCGGGTCCACTTCCTCCTCGGTGGGATACGGCCCCACCCCCAGGATTCCGTTCTCCGACTGCAGCACCACGTCCACGTCGTCGGGCAGGTAGTTGGGCACCAGCGTTGGCATCCCGATGCCCAGGTTCACGTACGCCCCGTCGGGCAACTCCCGGGCGGCGCGGGCCGCCATCTGCTCACGAGTCCATGCCATGTTCACCACGACCTTTCACTTGGCGCGGGTGGTGCGCCGCTCGATGGGCTTCAGGTGCTGCTCGCCGACCTTCACGATCCGGTGGACGAACACGCCGGGCAGGTGCACCTGGGCCGGGTCCAGTTCACCGGGCTGCACGAGCCGTTCGACCTGGGCCACGCAGATCCGCCCGGCCATCGCCGCCGGCACGGAGAACTGCTGGGCGGCCTTGTTGAAGATCAGGTTGCCGTGGGTGTCCCCCAGCGCGGCGTGCACCAGGGCAAAGTCGGTGACGATGGAGGGTTCCAGCACGTATTGCTCCTCGCGTCCGGCAAAGTCGATGGTGCGCACTTCCTTCGGCTGGCTGGCCTTGAGCACCGCGCCGTGCGCGTCGTAGCGCTGGGGCAGCCCGCCGTCGGCCACCAGGGTTCCGACCCCGGTGCGGGTGAAGAACGCCGGGATGCCCGCGCCTCCGGCCCGCAGCTTCTCGGCCAGTGTGCCCTGCGGGGTGAGTTCCACCTCCAGCTCCCCGCTGAGGAACTGGCGTTCAAACTCCTTGTTCTCCCCCACATAGCTGGCGGTGATCTTGCGGATGCGGTGGGCCGCGAGCAGCACGCCCAGCCCCTGCCCGTCCACGCCGCAGTTGTTGGAGACCACGTGCAGGTCCTCGACCCCCGAATCCAGCACCGCGTTGATCAGTTCGGTGGGGTTGCCGGACAGCCCGAAGCCGCCCACGGCAATGGAGGCGCCGTTGCGCACATCGGCCACGGCGACTTCCGGATTGGCAAGGCTCTTGTCGAGCATGGTCTCAGAGCTCCTCGGCTGGCGGCCCGGACACGCTATGGCCCGGATCACTTGGGCTAACTGCTTAGGCTCATCGTATGACTGCCCCGGGCAGAAAGAAACCCCCGGCCTCGCCCTAGAGGCGAAACCGGGGGTCGGCTGTGCTGCGCCGGGCCGCGGCGGACGGTTAAATCAGGTCTTCGCCGTTGCGGCGCGCCTCCAGCCATTCGGCGATAAACCCGCGGGCGATGAAGAACATCACCGCGCCCACGATCACCGGCCAGACCAGCACGTACAGGGATAGTGCGAGGGTACCCATCTAGTTCTCCTTCGTGTTCGTGGTTGCGGTCTCACCCGCGGCGGATGGGGAGGCCGCCGGGGCGGCCCCCTTGGCGCTGTGCGCCAGGCGCGCCTTCTTGGCCTCGGCCGCCATCTCCGCCTCCGCATCGAAGTCGCCGGTGCGTTCGGCGATGAGCGAGAAGTCGAAGTCCATCTTGGAGCGGAAGGACATCAGGTAGCACACGATGGTGCTCACCGAGTAGGCCACCAGCGAGGCGCTGAGGGTGGTGTAGTCGCGCAGGAAGCCGAAGCAGAACGGCGCGGCCACCACCGCGGAGGCGATGCCGACGATCTTTGCGGCCCGGATCCCGAAGAAGCCGAAGCACATCAGCCCCAGCACCACCCCGATGCCCAGCACCGCAAGCAGTTCCACCAGCAGCCCGGTGAACCCGTTGATCGGGATGAGTTCGAAGCGCACCGGGATGAACACGGCCAGGGCGACCAGCACCGCGGTGGTGAACGCCTTGTTGGTGACCTTGCCCCAGTAGAAGCTGGCCAGCACCGGGAACACCAGGGCGCCCCACAGCGCGCCAACGAAGACCAGCAGGTCCAGGATGTTCAGCTGCAGGCTGGCGAAGATGACCGCCAGCGCGGTGGCGGCAACCATCGTGATCCGCCCCACCAGCAGCATGGTCTTCGGGTTGGCCTTCGCCTTGCCGGCCACGTTCTGGCCGTACACGTCGGCCATCATGATCGAGGACAGTGCGGCCAGATCCGAGTCGGCGGTTGAGGAGAGCGCGCCGATGATCATGATGAAGAACACCGCCAGCAGCACGCCGGGCAGGTAGCTCGCCGCCATTTCCGGGATCAGGTTGTTCATGTCCCCGCCGGTGGGTTCGAAGCCCAGGTACAGGGCCAGCACACCGAGCATGCCCACGCCGATGACCATCGCACCGTAGCCGACGGTGGCGGTGATGAAAGTGGGCTTGATCAGGTCCTCACGCACCGCGAAGAGTCGCTGGGCGATGGTCTGGTTGCCGATCGCGTAGGCCAGCACCGCGGCAATGTACGGCGCGCCCTGGTTCAGGAACGCCTCGGAGGAGAAGAAGTTGGACTGCTCGGCGCTCAGGTTCGCCGCACCGGTTTCAAAGGCCGCCGGGAAGTCCGCGGCGAAGAAGATGAACGGCACCAGCACCGCCACCGCCCCGAGCATCGCCATGACCTGCACGAAGTCGGTGAGCACCGAGGCCCGGAAACCGGACCACAGCGTGTACAGCAACACCCCGGCGGCCACGCACAGCACGCCCTGGATGAAGTTGAACGGTGAGAGCATCGAAATCAGCACGCCGCCGGCGATGAAGTTCGACATCAGGCTGATCAGCGAGCCGATGACGTTGGAACCGGCCAGCATCAGCTGGCTGGATCGGCCGTGGCGGGCATACATGACCTCGGCCAGGGTGTGGGCCCGCGGCGCGACCTTGCGAATCCGCTTGCCGAAGGGGTAGATGAACAGAATCATCAACGCACCCCACAAGCCGTAGTGGATGGGGCCGGAGATTCCGTAGGTGTAGCCCGAGGTCGCCGAGGCATACATCGACGACGCCCAAATCCAGGTCGCGGTCATGCTGGCCGCGGAAATTCCGAATCCGATCTTGTTGCCGGCGGTCATGTAGCCGTCGGCGTTTTCTTCTTTTTTCCCGATTCGGGTGGAAATCAAGAACGTCCCGCCGTAGAAGAACAGCAGGAGCAATACAACAACAACGGCGCTGAACTGCACCATTTCGGGATGATCCATGCGCCACCTCCTCAATAGACGATGATGAGAAACGGTGCCGGCCGTAAGACCTCACAATGCCGGCACATGGTCCTGCACGTCTGGTCCCGCGGGGCGTTTGCCGCGGGAAATAGTCCTAGCTGACGCGCACAAGCCCTGGGCCCATCAACCACTTCCCCTCTGCCAGTTTTCGTTCGGTGCTCATTCGTTGCGTTCATCCCGGGTATGGGAAGGCCAGGGGTACCCGTGACAGGGGTGCCCCTCGGCTGGTTCAGTCGCGCTTAGGTGGCGATACGACTCGCGCCGCCGGGCTTCTGCCGGCTCGCGGTCCCGGTGTGCTCCGGGCCCTGGTCGTCTTCCGGTGCCGTTTGCCATGCGGCAAGACCTTGTCGATGTGCAAGGCGGCAGCGGTGTGCAGTGCTGTGCCGGGTGCGGACCTGGTGGCCAGGGCACTGCGGCATGGGGAACGATCCTGATTCCCGATCGTTGTTACTTCCCCGTAATCCGATGGTGACGTCCATCTCTGCTGATAGATCTTAGCATGATCGCGAATATATGCGACTTGGGATCGTGGTGTGCGTCTCCTGGGCCTACCCCGCGCACGTGCCGGCCAGGGCGTCGACGGGCCGCAGACCGCACGATCACCGACGGGGTGACCGGCGGGGTCTGGAACCGGTGGGCAGGAGTTCGCCGCCTGCCGCAGCCACGGGCGATGGGTGGGGCGGCAGCCGTGGAGCGAGTGACAAACGCCCGAATTTTCGGGAAAAAATCGAGGTCCGGCCCTTCCCCGGCGCGCCATCCAACACTGGGTTCCTGGCCATCCCACCAACCCGGGCCGCCGTGGTTCGCGTCTTTCCATCCGTGGCGCGGATCGGGTCCAGGCGTTGTTCTGGCACAGTGGATCGGACCCCGAATCTCAACGTGCCGCCGTCCACGGGGAACGGGCGAACGCATAAATATACCCCCGCAGGCGCTGCCTGCGGGGGTCGGGCCCGCCGCTGCCGCATGCGGCGGGAACGTGCCGGGTTGGTGTGGCGGGTACCCGCCGCTAGTTCGCCGAGTGGCGCTGACCGGCGCGCCAGCGGATACCTGCGTCGATGAAGTCGTCGATTTCGCCGTCGAGCACGGCCTGGGTGTTGCCCACCTCGTGCTCGGTGCGCAGGTCCTTGACCATCTGATAGGGGTTGAGCACGTAGGAGCGCATCTGATCGCCCCAGGACGCCTTCACATCGCCCGCCAGTTCCTTCTTCTTCGCGTCCTCCTGCTCCTTCTTCAGCAGCAGCAGCCGGGACTGCAGCACGCGCAATGCGGCGGCACGGTTTTGGATCTGCGACTTCTCGTTCTGCATCGACACGACGATGCCGGTGGGCAGGTGGGTCATGCGCACCGCGGAGTCGGTGGTGTTCACGCTCTGCCCGCCCGGACCCGAGGAACGGAAGACATCGACCTTGATCTCGGATTCGGGGATCTCGATGCTGTCGGTGGACTCGATCAGCGGCACCACTTCCACCGCGGCGAAGGAGGTCTGGCGCCGGCCCTGGTTGTCGAACGGGGAAATGCGCACCAGGCGGTGGGTGCCGGCCTCGACCGAGAGGGTGCCAAAGGCGTAGGGCTCGTCGATTTCAAAGGTCGCGGACTTCAGCCCGGCCTCTTCGGCGTAGGAGGTGTCCATGATGCGCGCACTGTAGCCGCGCTTCTCCGCCCAGCGGGTGTACATGCGCAGCAGCATCTCGGCGAAATCCGCCGCGTCCACGCCGCCGGCACCGGCGCGGATGGTGATGACCGCGCCGCGGGAGTCGAATTCGCCGTTGAGCAGCGTGACCACTTCCAGTTCGGCCAGGGAGGCGCGGATCGCCTCCAGCTCCCGGTCCGCCTCCTGCAGGGTGTCCGCGTCGTCCTCCATTTCGGCCAACTCCACCAGCACCTCCAGGTCATCGATCCGGGTGTGCAGTTTCTGCAGCCGCTCCAGCTCGGACTGGCGGTGCGAGAGCCGGGAGGTGACCTTCTGCGCCACGGCCGGGTCGTCCCACAGGTCCGGGGCGCCGGCTTCCTCAGACAGCTGGGCGATGTCCGCCTTGATTTGCTCGACGTCGCTGACCGCCTCGATGGACCGGAAAGTGGAACGAAGCGCGCGCAGTTCAGCAGAAAAGTCTGTTTTAGCCATGATTTAACTAGCCTACGTCATCACGCCCGGCGCCGGAGTCGCTCGGCGCCTGCGCCAACGCACCGGTTTTCAGCGGCTGAGCACGGTGCGGGCGGTGGCGTCCACGTGGATGGGGATCCCGGCCGGCACCAGCCAGCCGACGATCGGCGGGGTCACCCGGGCGGTCAGCTGCACGGTGGCCCCCTGCCCGTCGGGCAGGATGCCGACCTCGCCCACCCCCAGGTCGTCGAAGCGGCCGTGGGCCTGGGTATCGGCCAGGTAGCGGCGCACCGCCTGGGACACCTGCTGCTCGTTGAGCCGGATCTCGGGTTTGGGGCCCTCGCCGACGAGCTCGAATTCGTCGACCGCGGCAATGACCGCCCCGTCCGCGGCGGCCAGCAGCTGGCGGGCCTTGAGGTTCACGGCGCTGGCCGCCAGCACGATGCTGATGGTCAACAGCGTGATCGCCACCAGCCCGATGACCAGCACCAGGCTTTGGCCCGAATCCTCGGCGCCCAGGCGACGGGCCAGTGCCCGCACCGTCCCGGGCCGTCGGGCGGGGGTTGCCGATAGGGAGGGGCCGCGGCTACCCAAAGCGGTCAACTCGCTGGGTCGCGGCCGAGTCGACCGTCAGCACCGAGGCGGTGAAGCCCTCGGGCAGCAGCGGCAGCGGAACACGCACCGTGACGCTGACGCTGACCGTGCTGCCAGGTTCCAGGCAGGCCGGGCTGCAGCTGATCGTCGTCTGGGCCTGTTGCGCCGGGATCCCGAAGTCGCGCAGCGTGCGGCCCACCACGTCGTGGGCGTACGCCTCGGCCGCGGAGGCCTCGGTACTGGCGGCGAAGACCTTGGCCGCGTGGTCGGCGGAGCCCACCGCGGCGTAGCTGGCCGCCTGAATCTGCCCGGCGGCCAGCACCAGGTAGATCATCGGGATCAGCACCAGCGTGCTGGTGAAGATGAATTCGACGATGGAACTGCCCCGGTCATCGGCCAGCGGGGCTGGAAGCGCTATCCGCCGCCGCGCAACCGGTCGGGCTGCGCGGCGGCCGCGGCGGCTATACGGGCGGCGGCAGGCCGGCTCGGCGAGCGCCCTAGCCATAGCGCACCGCCTGGCCGCTGACTTCCAGTTGCCAGCCGTTGGGCAGCAGCCCGATCAGCGGCACCCGGGTGCGCACCGTGATCTCCACCAGCTCGTGGTCCCCGACCATGCTGGTGGAGGCGCTGATGTCCTGGGCGAAACCGGGGTTCAGGCTCTGGCTGATGAGCATCGCCGTGCGCTGGCGCCCGTCCTCGACGCTGCGGTTGGCCAGCGCCCCGTAGCGGGCCCCGTTGGTGGCCGCGTCGATCAGGGTGTTGCGCACGTGCAGCGCCAGGGCCAGTTGCACGATGCTCAGCCCCACCACGATCAGCAGGGTCGCGACCATGACGAATTCGGCCACCGCCGAGCCACGCTGGGCGGTGGCCGAACTCGCTGGGCGGGCCCTGGCCGGATTGTGGTAGGTGGACATGAGGCTGCCGCGCCTACCCCATCCCGGAGACCCGGTCGATGGCCTGGTTGAACAGTTCCTGCAGCCGCGGCCCGGCCACGGCGAGCAGGGCCGCGACCAGCAACGCGGACATGAGGGTGATCATCACCCAACCGGGCACGTCGCCGCGTTCCTCACGCAGCTTCGGGCCGAGGCGTTCGCCCAGCCGGCGCAGCAGGTCAAGTGTCATCAGCACCAGGGTGTTCAGGTGGTGTTCGAGGGTTTTCATTTTCGTGTTCCTTACCGTCGGAGCGGGTCTGTGGGTTGGCAGGTGGTGCGGCGGGTCGTCGGCAGCGCGGCGGGCGGGTGGGCCCGGCGGGTCGATGACGTGGGCGGAGGTGGCAGCGTCGGTTCAATAGCTCATCTCCAATAGCGATAGTCCGGGGAAGACCGCGAAGATCACGGTCAGCGGCAGCACGCCGAAGACGATCGGCGCCAGCATGGCCACCTCCCGCTTTCCGGCCAGTTCCATCAGTTCCCGCTTCGAGGCGTCGCGCACGTCCTGGGCCTGGTCGCGCAGCACCTGGGCCAGGGGCGTGCCGCGTTCGGTGGCCACCACGATGGCGTCGACGAACCGGGTCATCGCCCCGATCTGGATGCGGTCGGACATGTTCTCCATGGCCTGAGTCATCGGCGTGCCGGAGCGGATGTCGTGGATGGTGGTGGTGAATTCCTCACCGATGGCGCCGCGGCAGATCCGCGAGATCCGCTCCAACGCCCCGGTGGTCGATTCCCCGGCGCCGACCGTCAGCGCCAGGATGTCGGCGACCGTGGGGAATTGGGTCAGGATCTTGCGCGAGCGCTGCTGCACCTGTTCGCCCAACCACCAGCCGCGCGCCATGAAGCCCAGCAGCCCGCCGCCCAGCACCACGATCAGCGCCAGGGCCGGGCCGGTGCCCCGCCCGAAGGCGAGCAGGGCGGCCAGCGTGGTGCCGGTGAGCAGCCCCAGGATGGCGCAGCTCAGCTCCTGGGTGCGGTAGTCCAAAACGCTCATCGTCAGCCCCGCGGCGGCCAGCCGCCGGCGCACCGTGTCCGAGCCGGGGCTGTGCAGCATCGCCAGGCGGCGGATCTGGTTCATCAGCGGTGCGGCCAGTTGGCCCAGGGTGCTGCGTTGGCCCTCGGAACGCCAGGCGTCCTGCAGCATGCGCGAGGAGCGCATGCCCACCCGCAGGTGGGGTGCGATGCGTTCGGCCAGGGTGGGGGCGCGGAAGTGGGGCAGCGCGCAGACGAACACCCACAGCCCGGCGCCCAGCAGCGCGCCAAGCAGGATCGCCCAGGGCAGCGGCGAGTTCACCGCCGCGATGCTCAGCCCCGCGCCGCTGCTCCCCCAGGGGCCCGGCACGGCCAGGTTCGCCACCGAGATACTCATATCAGCACCCGTTCCTCCACCGGCAGCGTGCCCAAACGCAGCATGATGCGGTAGCAGATGAAGGAGACGGCCAGGCCGCAGCCGAGCACCGCCACCCCGGCCGGGGTGGAGTACGCGGCGATCGCCGCCGGCTGGGTGCCCAGCACCAGCAGCACCACCCAGGGGGCGGCGGCCGCCAGCCGGGCCGCAGAGATGATCCAGGACTGGCGGGCCGCCAGCTCGCCGCGGGTCTTGACATCGTCGCGCAGGAACGCGGCCAGCGTGCCCAGGGTCTGGCCCAGTTCGGTGCCGCCGACCTCCCGGGTGATGCTCAGGGTGGTCAGGATCTTGTCCGCCACCGGGTCGGCCAGGCGTTCGCCCAGGTGCTCCAGCGCGGTGGAGAACCTGGCGGTGGCCCGGTAGTCCAGGGCGAAGTCGCGGAAGGCCGGGCGCAGCGTCTCGGGGCCGACCTCGGCCAGCTGGCTGAGCGACTCGGGCAGCGAAAGCCCGGCGCGCACCGCCGAGCGCAGGTGATCGACGACCTCCGGCCACTGCTCCCGCAGCGCCGCACGCCGTTTGGCCGCCTGGTAGCGCAGGTACACCCACGGGGCCAGCAGCCCGAACCCGCCAAAGAGCGCGCCGAACAGGAAGGAGCCGGTCAACGCCAGAATCAGCAGCCCGGCACAGAACCCGGTGCACAGGCACACGAGCACGAACCGGGAGGGGCGCACGGTCGCGATCCCGGCCTGCAGCAGCGCGCCCTGGATGCGGGCACGCGGTTTGCGCCGGCGCACCCACGGCTCGTAGAGCAGCCAGTCGAGAATCAGCGCCGCGCCCACGCCCAGCAGCGCCCCCAGAAGCAGGCTCATAGCCGCTCCCCCATCAGTTCGGCCATGTTGACCCCGGCGATCTGGAACTTCTGGTGCGCCCAGTCCGCCCCGGCGGCCGCGCGCAGCTGGCCCGAGGTGCGCTCAAAGAGCGTGGAGGTTTCGATCTGCCCGTCCTCCACCCGCCCGGGCACCGCCAGGATCTCCTCCACGAAGCGCTGGCCCTGCCCGTCGCGGGTGCAGTGCACCACCACGTCCACGCAGGTCGCCACGGTTTTCACCACGAAGTCGCTGGTGATGTTCGGCCCGGCCAGCAGCGGCAGCGTGCACATTTTGATGATCGCGTCGCGCGCCGAGTTGGCATGCAGGGTGCACAGGCCCGCGATGCCCGAGTTCAACGCGATCAGCAGATCCAGCGCCTCGGCCTCGCGCACCTCCCCGACGATGATGCGCTCGGGGCGCATGCGCAGCGCCTCCTTGACCAGTCGGCGCATGGTGATCTCCCCGGTGCCCTCCAGGTTCGGCAGGCGGGTCTGCATCGCCACCTGGTCACGCAGCGCGAAGTTCAGTTCGAAGATCTCCTCAATGGTGATGACCCGTTCGCGCGGGCCGATCGCCGAGGAGAGGCAGTTGAGCATGGTGGTCTTCCCGGCCTGGGTGGGGCCGGTGACGATCACGTTCATGCCCGCCCCGATCGCGCAGGAAAGGTAGAACGCCGCGTCTTCACTCAGTGAACCCAGTTCGACCAGGTCATCGAGCCGCGCGGCGCGGGCGATGAACTTGCGGATGTTCACCGCCCAGTGCTCTCGGGTGATGTCCGGGATCACCACGTGCAGCCGCGACCCATCCGGCAGCTGGCAGTCGACGAACGGCTGCGACAGGTCCAGGCGCCGCCCGGATGCCTTGAGCATCCGTTCGACCAGTGCGGCGATCTGCCCGGCGTCCAGCCGGATTCCGGTCAGCTCGCTGCGCCCGCCGCGGGCGCAGAACACCTGGTGCGGGGCGTTGACCCAGATTTCCTCGATGCCGGGGTCATCCAGCAGCGGCTGCAGCGGGCCGAACCCGGCCACATTGTCAAAAACGCTGCGCTTGGCCGCCTCCAGCTCCCCCAGCTGCGGCACCGCCCCGAGCAGGGCCCGCTCATCGTAATCCCGCACCACCTCATCGATCAGGGCGCGGATGCGGTGCGGCTCGGTGGCCGGGTCCAGGCCCTGGCGGCGCACCAGCTCACGGACCTCGTCCTCAACGACTGACAGGGCTTCCACGGCCGGGTCCTTTCGCCCAACGGTACTCTTGCGCCTCCCGTGGCCGGGGTACCGTCGGCCGCCTGGCACCGATGCCGGGCTGCAGCCAACGCAGCAAGGTGTCGGCCAGCCCCAGCACAGCCCCACCTGTGATCCATTGATCACGCATGCTATCGGCGCCGCGCACGGCTTTCAAGGGGTGCGCCAAAGAGTGTGGACAAACCCGTGGTGCCCCGCGCTGTCCACATTCGCGCGCACCGCGCCAAGCGCACAGCTCAGCGCGTGGGTTGATGGGCGTGCCGGCGGCACGCCCGGCGGTGAAAGATCAGGGGAAGTAGGGGAAGGCGGTGGGCCGGTGGAGCTGTTGTTGTGCGCCGCGGCGTTCGCCAGGCCGCGGCAGTTCATGCTGCAGGCGGAGGGCGCCCTGGACGGGGCGGGGGTGCAGGAGGTGCTGGACACCCAGTTCGATGTGCCGCGCTGGTACTGCGGGGCGCGGGCGCTGGAGGAGCTCGGGCCGCTGCCGCGCGATGCCCGGCTGCTGCTCAGCGACCTGCCCGGCGATGGTGCGTTGGCGGATCCCGGGCGCCGGGCCGGCGGCGGGCTGCAGCTCTACGTGCCGCAGGGGCCGAACGCCGGGGCCCGGCTGCTGCTGCGCCCCGGGCGGCATCAGGTGGGGCGCTGCGCCCCGCTGTGGCTCGATGACCCGGCCGTCTCACGCCGCCACGCCAGCGTGCAGGTCGATGCCCAGCGCATCATGCTGCACGCTGAGAACGGGGCGCGGCTGGAGGTGTTCGAGCACGGCGCGTTTCACCCCGTGCGCCGGATCCAGCTGCGCCGCGGGATGCGGCTGCGCCTGGGCGGCACCGAGCTGCGGGTTGATGACCCGCTGGCGCAGCTGCCCGCCGCGGGGCTGGACTGGCCGCGGACGGTGCCGGTGCTGCCGGGCCGGCCGGAGCTGGGCCGGCTGCTGACGCTGCTGGGCGCCGCACTGGTGCCGCTGGCGATCGGGCTGGTGCTGCTGGCGGCGACCGGCTCGAAAATCTTCCTGCTCATCTCCGGGGTGTCGGCCGGGTTCGGACTGATTCCCGCCCTGGGGCTGCTGCGCCAGCGTCGGCGGTGGATCGGCCAGGCCCGGCAGCACACCTCCGACCTGCTGCGGCTGCGCCGCCAGCTGGCTCCGCCCCTGGGGGCCGTGATTGCGGCCGGGGCCGGCCCCGAATACCGGTGGCTGGGCGCCACCAGCCCACCACCGCTGCTCTTCGGCGACGGGGTGTGGGATCCGGGGGCCGGCGCCCCGGGCGGGGCACCGGGTGGGGGTGCCGGGAGCACGGGTGAGCACCGGTTCCTTGAGCCCGGCCGGCGCGGCAGCCTGGCCTCCGCCAGCCCGGTGTTCGCGCTGCGTCCCACCGGGGCCTGGCAGCTGCGGGCGAGCCGCCCCGCGCAGGCGGTGCCGGTATTGCTGGCGCTGCTCGCCCAGCTGCTGCCCTCGGTGGTGTGCGGGACCCGGCAGCTGGTGCTCGATCCGCACCTGCCGGATTTGCCCAGCACGCTGCTGCTGTTGCCCGGCGTGCGCCTCGGGGTGCCGCCGGGCCATGGGGCGCAAGCGCTGCCGTTGGCCGGGCCGTTGCCCCCGGCCAATACCGGTGCCGGGATTACCCGAGGCGGTGAGGTGGGCCGGAATCCGCCGGTCTACGTGCTCGCCGGAGCCGCCGCTGCGGTGCCCGGCGCCCTGGTGCTGGGTCTGGGGCCGGGGCCGGTGAGCGAGAACGTGCAGTGGATCGACGTGCACACCCTGGCGTGCCAGCTGGATGATCCACAGGCACGCTTGGACAGTCTGCACCGGCTGGCGCCCGAACATTTCGCCCGGCTGGTCGAATCGCTGCTGCTGCAGCACCGGGCAACCCAACCCCTGCTGCCCGGGCCTCATCGGGCCCCGGCGCACGCCGCTGGCCCGGCGGAGACCACTGGCGCGGCGGAGACCCTGACCTGCACGCTGGGCGTGGATGACCAGGGCGCCGCCGTGCAGCTGGACGTGCTGCGCGACGGGCCGCACCTGCTGCTGGCCGGGACCACCGGGTCGGGCAAGTCCGAGGCGCTGCGCCGGATGATCACCGAGCTGAGCGCCCGGTACGCTCCGGGGGACCTGGCGCTGGCGCTGGTGGATTTCAAGGGCGGGGCCAGCCTGTCCGTCTTCGCCGCGCTGGCCCACACCCAGCTGTTCGCCAGCGACCTGGACACGGCCGGTGCCTTGCGGATGCTGCAGCAGCTGGAGCTGGAGATCGGGCGGCGCGAGCGGCTGCTGCACGCGCACGGATGCAGCGACATCGCCCATTACCGCCAACACCGCGGCCACCAGGATCCGCCGCTGCCGCGGCTGCTGGTCATCGTCGACGAGTTCCGGGTGTTCCTGGACGATGCGCCCGGCGCCGCGCAGCGCATCGACCGGATCGCCACGGTGGGCCGGGCGCTGGGCATCCACCTGCTGCTGTCCACGCAAAAACCCGGCGGCACCCTCAGCGGGCAGACCCGGGCAAACATCAACACGGTGATCGCCCTGCGGGTCAGGGATCCGGCCGAATCCAGCGACCTGGTCGGCACCCCGCAGGCCGCCCACTTCACGCTGCCGGGCCAGGCGGTGCTCACCTCGCCCACCATCGGGCGCCGGGTGCTGCGCTTTGCGCTGGCCGCCCCGACCGCGCCGTACGGGATGCTCGTCGAACGGCACCGCCGGGGTTTTGGCGTCACCTCCCCCAAGCCCTTCGGGCGGGCGCCCACGGCGGCGGAGGCGATGGGATTGCTGGATGCCCACGTCACCGCGCTGGCCACACGCTGGGCGGACAGCGCCCCGGTGCCCAGCCCCTTTGCCCCGTCGCTGCCGACCGGGCTCGGTGCGCCAGCGCTGCCGCCTGGGATGGCACCGGCCGCCCTGGAACCCGGGCAGAGCGCGTGCGGCTGGGTGGATGAGCTCGCCGCGGGGACGTGGGGTCCGCTGCTACCCGCCACGGCCGCGGCAGGTGCCCTGCTGGTGCACGGGCTGCCCGAATCCGGCACCGCCTACCTGGCCGGGCAGCTGGCCCGGATTCCGCGGCGGATCCTGTACTTTGATGCTGCCCCGCTGCCCGAAATCCGGGCCGCGGCCGCCCCGTCCCCGCCCGGGCACGCACCGCACCTGCTGCTGTTCACCGGCCAGGACGCCTATCGCGTGGCCGACGCCCTGGATTTTTTGGCCGCGGGCCGCGCACTGGATGACGTGCTGGTGGTGGTGCGCAACATGGGCGCGCTGGCCGCCGCCCTGCCCCCGGCCCTCTTCGCCCGCCTTGACGACGTGTTGGGCACGGTGATTCGCCAGGCCGCGGGCAGCGGGGCGAACGTGGTGCTCATCGGCGATCGGGACACCTCGGCGCTCAAGTGCGCGCAGCTGTGCGCCGCCCGGTGGTATTTCCCGCTGGGCGCCCCGCAGTCGCTGCAGATGATGTGGCCGAAGCTGCCGGTCGTCTCCGCGCTGGAGGGGCGCGGGGTGGCGGTGGACGCCGCTGGCGGCACCCGCACCATCCAGCTGACGCAGATCGCCGCACCGCCGCCTAACCGGCCGCGCTTCACCACGCTGCAATCATCTGGTGCGGTCAACGCCGCGCCGGCGCGCGACTATCCGCGGGAATATCCGCGGGGGTATCCGCTGGGGGTCGGCGGGCTGCTGGGTGAGCCGGTCACCTTCTTCCCGCAGCGGATCGGCTTCGTGCTGGTTGCGGACCCCGGGTTGCGCCGCACTGTCGCCGAAGTCCTGTGCTCGCGCTGGGCAATGACGCTGCACCGGAAAACCGCAGCGGACGGGGAGCACCCGCCGCCACCCGCCGCAGACCCGGGCCCCCGCCGGGCCGGCTTCCTGCTGGAAACTGCGGTCGGGCCCGGGCAGCTGGGTCTGATCAACGAGCTGGCACAGCAGGGCTGCGCGCCGGTGGTGTTCTGCGCCCCCTCGATGCGGCTGGCCTACGAATTCGGGCTGCCCGGACTGCAGATCGATGAACGCGAGGTGGTGGTGATTGAGCCGCGCCATCCCCTGGACCTGCAGCCGCTGGCCTGGGGCCCGCTGGCGGCCGCGGAAGCGGAGCGAACCGATGGATCGTGGCGGGCGGTATGCAGCATTGCCGGCCAGCCGCGGCAGGTGCTGATCCCCCACCCCTGAAACGCCCACTCGTCGAGGCGCGACGCCGCCACACCGGCCGCAATCATCTTGAGGTGACGGTGGCGGGGTGGGCGGCTAGTGGGTCTTGCGGTCGCCGAGGAACGCGGTGGTCTGCGGGGCGAAGAGCAGCACCAGGGCGATGGCGGCCACGAAGAACGCGGCCACGGCCGCGCCAATCAGCTCGGTCTGGAAATAGGTGGTCGCCAGGATCACCTGGAACAGCTGCCAGGCCACGATCGCGGCCCGGGTCCAGGCCCGGCCCTTGAAGAAGCTGAAAGCCACCCAACCCTGCCAGACGCCGGCGGCCAGGCAGAGGACCACCATGAAGATTCGCCCGGACATGTTCAGCACGCCCGGGTCGTTGATGTGCATCAGGTAGTTGATGCCATAGGCCAGCACGGCCACCGCTTCGAGCAGCACCAGTGCCGCCACGGTCTTCACGCTGGCGGGACGGGCACCGGAAAGTTCGTTGTTGCTCACGGGTTTAAATCTATCGTTTCCGCGCGGGATCTGGCCAAACAGCGCTGCTTGGACCGAAATGTGATTCAGGAACCCATTGTCAAATTCGGGCCGCTGCGGTACGCAATGATTCGTAGTGCGGTTTGTGACTAAGCACTCAGGGTTTACCGCTGATTTCCCTAAAACGACCCTTGTTTACTTACCTGTAACATGAAAACCTTATGAAGTTGGTTCCGGAAGTCAGTGCTTGCCGGACACTATGAAGATTTCGGTTCGTCTCGCACACAGCGACACGAGTTCCACTCCCCCGGCCGTTGCAGCATTGCCAGCCGATCCCTGCGGACGTGGAACCCGGATGGACCTCCCGGCAATTTCAAGGAGCATCAATAAGCATGGATTGGCGTAGCCGCGCGGCGTGTCTGGACAAGGACCCGGAGCTGTTCTTCCCCGTGGGGAACACAGGACCGGCTTTGTTGCAGATCGAAGAGGCCAAGAGCGTCTGCCGCCGTTGCGAAGTCGTGGAAACCTGCCTGCAGTGGGCCATCGAGTCCGGCCAGGATGCCGGCGTGTGGGGCGGCATGAGTGAGGACGAGCGTCGGGCCCTCAAGCGCCGCGCCGCCCGGGCCCGCCGCGCCTCCTAGGCACCTGCCGCTGGGGCGGTGCCTGGGTCATCGCCCGCGCAAGCCTTCACCCGATCCGCCAGAACCGCACCGGTTCTGGCGGATCGGCTCGTTAACCGGCAGTTGCGCGCAGCGGGCAATTGTTGCCATATCGATGCCGTCACCGGGTGGTTAACTAGCTAAATTCCCAGCTGCGCTAGGTAGATTGAACCTAGTGCCAACGTATGAAAGGAGCCGCCCGTGACGCACAGCACCGGTACCCGCCCGATGATCGCGCGTGCGGGCAGACCATGAGCGCGCCATTGCACGACCATTTGACCGGCCAGCTGCTCGATGACCGCTACCGGCTCGATGAGCTGATCGGGTACGGCGGCATGTCGCGGATCTACCGCGCCGTTGACGGGCGGCTGCACCGTCCGGTGGCCGTGAAGATCCTGAACGACAACTACGCGCGTGATCCCCAGGTGCGGGAGCGTTTTGCCTCCGAGGCGGTGATCGCGGCGAACATCAACCACCCGAACGTGGTCTCCACCCGCGACCACAACGCCTCGGGCAGCCTGGTCTACCTGGTGATGGAGTTCGTGCGCGGCCAGAACCTGCACGAGCTGATCAGCCGGCGCGGGCGGTTGACCCCGCGCCAGACGCTGAACGTGCTGGAGAGCATCTGCCGCGGGCTGGCCGCCGCGCACCGCGAAGGCATCGTGCACCGGGACATGAAGCCGGGCAACGTGCTGATGGCCGACAACGGCGAAGTGAAGATCACCGACTTCGGCCTGGCCCGGGTCGCCACCGCGCACACCCAGTCCAGCACGCTGCTGGCAACCCTGCAGTACGCCTCACCGGAGCTGGTCTCCGGCCAGCCGGCGGATTCGCGCAGTGACATCTATGCGGTGGGCGTGATGATCTTCCAGATGCTCACCGGCCAGCTGCCCTACCCGGATGCGACCGTGCCGGCGCTGATGCGCCACCACCTGGAATCCGAAACCCCGCTGCCCTCCACCCGTGTGCCGGGCCTGGCCCAGGACCTGGACGAGCTGGTGCGCTTCTGCACCGAGAAGGACCCGGAGAACCGGCCACAGGACGCCGGGTTCCTGCTTGACGAGGTGATCCAGATCGGCACCACGCTCAGCGACGAGCAGCTGGATCTGGGAGCGGACACCTACGGCGGGATCGGTGATCTCATCCCGGAGGCGGTGCAGCACCCCACCACCGTGCAGCAGCGCCTGGATCATTGGCAGCGCGAACGCGAGGCGCAGCGCGACCCGTGGTGGGTGCGGCCCAACGCCGCCGCAGCCGCAGCCGGCGCCGGGCAGGACGGGCACGATGAGCCGCAGGCCGCGCAGGATCCGACCACGGTGCTCGATGCCGCGGGCCAGCCGACCCAGGCGCTGGGCGCCGACACGCCGGCCACCGAGGCCCACGGGAGCGAGCCGCAGGCGGCCGGGGACCGGGAGCAGCGGACCGGTACCGAGGATGCCGCTGCGGACGCGGGCGGGGATCCGCGCGAAGCGCACACCACCGCCTACCGGCAGGCCAGCGAGCCGGCGACCGTCGCCCACGAGCGTTCCGGGCAGCACCACGCCCCGGCCACCATGGCCATGCCCCGCGAGGAACGTTCCGGGGCCACCGCCATGGCGGAGGAGTCCGCCGACGAGCCGCCCTCAAAGCGGGAGCTGAAGCGGGCGCAGCGCCAGTGGCGCAGGCAGGCGCAGGTGCCCACCCACCGGCTGGGCAAGCCCAGGAGCCCGGCGCAGAAGGTGCTGGTCTCGGTGCTGCTGCTGGCCGTGGTGGCCCTGGTCGCGGCCGGGGCGTGGTTCTTCGGGCGCGGGCCGGGCAGCGTGGTGAACATCCCCTCGCTCAGCGGCCTGGTGCAGGCCCAGGCGGTGCAGCGCCTGGAATCCGCCGGGGTGCCGGTGCGGGTGAACAACGCCTATGACGACGAGGTCGCCCCCGGGCGGGTGATCGACTCGAACCCCGCCGAGGGTGAGAACATCATGCGCTTCCAGGGGGTGGAGCTGGTGATCTCCCGGGGCCCGGAACTGTTCCAGATGCCCGATGTGACCGGGATGGACACCTCCGCCGCCCGCCAGCGGCTGCAGCAGATGCAGCTGTCGGCCCCGAGCGTGGGCCAGGAGTACTCACAGAGCGTGGACGAGGGGCAGGTGATCTCCAGCAAGCCGGCCGCCGGGGAGCAGCTGACCCGCAAGACCGCGACCTCCCTGGTGGTTTCCGCCGGCCCGGCGCCGGTGAACGTGCCCTCCCTGGTGGGGCTGGATGAGCAGGCCGCCCGGGGGGCCGTTGAGGAACTGGGCCTGAGCCTGCAGGTCGGCGAGCCGGTGTATTCCAGCGACGTCCCGCGCGGCCAGGTGGCCGTCCAGGACCCGGCCGAGGGCACGGTTCCGGCCGGGGGCAGCATCAGCGTACAGCTTTCCCAGGGCCCGGAGTACGTGCAGATCCCCTCGGTGATCGGCCAGGAGGTGGAGCAGGCGGTGTCCGCCCTGGAGCAGGCCGGGTTCCAGGTCGAGACCCGTGACATGCTCGGCGGGCACTCCAGCACGGTGCGCCTGCAGACGCCGCTGAACCAACAGGCCGAGCGCGGCGCAACGATCACGCTGTACGTGTTCTAACCGGCCGGCTTCCCGTCCGGTTCGGATCGCTTCCACCTGGCCCGGTTCGGTTCCGTCCGGCCCGAACCGGTTCCGGACGATCCGTTCTCCTTGTTTCGGTGGATCCGGCTTAACGCAGAACATCCCCGAGCGGTGCTCGGGGATGTTCTGGCTTAACCCGGTGGGCCGGGAGGGCACACGGGGTGATCGCCTAGCGGCGGCGTCCGCGCTTCTTCAGCGCCGCGGAGACCAGGAACGCCATCTCCAGGGACTGGCGGTGGTTCAGCCGCGGGTCGCAGACCGACTCGTAGAGGTTGTCGAAGTCCTCCTCGCGGATCGGGTCCGCGCCGCCGAGGCATTCGGCGACGTCGTCGCCGGTCATCTCCACGTGCAGGCCGCCGGGGAAGGTGCCCAGTTCGTCGTGCACCTCGAAGAAGCCGCGCACCTCGTCCATCACGTCGTCGAAGTTGCGGGTCTTGTACCCGTTCTGGCTGGTCACGGTGTTCCCGTGCATCGGGTCGGTCACCCACAGCACCTGGGCGCCGGAGTCGGTGACCTTCTCCACCAGGTTCGGCAGCTTCTCGCGGATGTTCTTCGCCCCCATCCGGGTGATGAACGTCAACCGGCCCGGCTCGCGGGTCGGGTCCAGCTTCTCGATCAGCGCCAGGGTGTCCTCCACCGAGGTGTTCGGCCCCAGCTTCACGCCGATCGGGTTGCGCACCCGGGAGAGGAAGTCCACGTGGGCGTGGTCCAGCTGGCGGGTGCGCTCCCCGATCCACAGGAAGTGCCCGCTGGTGTCGTACGGCAGGCCAGTACGCGAGTCGGTGCGGGTCAGCGCCCGCTCGTAGTCCAGCAGCAGGGCCTCGTGGGAGGCGAAGAACTCGGTGCGCTTGAGCGCCTCGAAGTCCGCACCGCAGGCGTCCATGAAGCGGATCGCCGAATCGATCTCCCCGGCCAGCTGCTCGTAGGCGGAGTGCGCCGGGTTGGCCATGAACCCCTGGTTCCAGGAGTGCACGCTGCGCAGGTCCGCGAACCCGCCCTGGGTGAACGCGCGGATCAGGTTCAGCGTCGCCGCGGAGGTGTTGTACGCGGTGACCATGCGCTTGGGGTCGTGGGCGCGGGATTCGGGGGTGAAGTCAAACCCGTTGACGATCTCCCCGCGGAAAGCCGGCAGCGTCACCCCGTCGCGGGTTTCATCGTTCGAGGAGCGCGGCTTGGCGAACTGCCCGGCCATGCGGCCCATCTTGATGACCGGCATCGACGAGCCGTAGGTGAGCACGACGGCCATCTGCAAGATGGTGCGCACCCGGGCCGAGATCTTATCGGCCGTGGCCCCGTCGAAGGTTTCGGCGCAGTCCCCGCCCTGGAGCAGGAACGCCTTGCCCTGGGCGGCGGCGGCCAGGCGGGCGCGCAGGATGTCGACCTCGCCGGCGAAGACCAATGGTGGTCGCGAACCCAGCTCGGCAATCGAGGCGCTATAGTCCGCGTGCTCGCTCCAGGTCGGCTGCTGGGCGATCGGCAGGTTGCGCCAAAGGTCCAGGTCTGGGTCGGTTGCGGGGCCGGCTACGGAGGAGCCTGGCAGTGGGGTTCGGAATACTTCAGTCACCCTTCCAAGTCTACGGGCCGGGCACCAAAAGCACTGCGGCGAATGTAACATCGGCCCGTAACACTGGCCATCCCCGGGCCCGCCGGACGCAGCCGCGCCGCCGCTGGACGCAGCCGCCAGACCGCGCACCCGGCCGCGGTCTGGCGGCTCAGCGTTTGCGCGGGGCGTAGACGTCGACGTACTGCTGCCCGGAGAGCTGCCCGATCGCCTCGCGGATCTCGTCGGCCACCTGGCGCAAGACCTGCGAATCCTGCGCCTGCCCGCGCCGGTCGGAGAAGTCCAGGGGCTGGCCGATGCGGATGCCGATCCGCCCCGGGCGCGGGATGCGCCGCCCGATGGGCTGGACCTTGTGGGTGTCGATCATCGCCACCGGGATCACCTGCGCCCCGCTTTCCAGGGCCAGCTTCGCCACCCCGAGCTTGGCCCGGTACAGCCGGCCGTCCGGGGAGCGGGTGCCCTCCGGGTAGATGCCCAGCAGCTTGCCCTCGGCCAGCGCCCCGGCGGCGCTGGCCAGTGACTGGGCCGACTTCGCTCCCCCGGAGCGGTCCATCGGCAGCTGGTTGATCGAGCGGAAGAACCAGGCCGTGAAGCGCCCCTTCAACCCGGTGCCGTTGAAGTACTCGTCCTTGGCCAGGAACACCACGGGCCGTTCCAGGCTGGCGGGCAGGAACACCGAGTCGGAGACCGACAGGTGGTTGGAGGCCAGGATCGCCGCGCCGGTGGGCGGCACGTGCTCGGTGCCGGTCAGGTCGATGCGGAAGAAGATCTTCAGCAGGGGGCGGACCGCGAACCGCTTGAGGAAGTCATACAGCACGTTTCTTGGGTTCCTTCGGGTGTCGGTGATGAATCGCAGGTTACCGCAGGGCCGGGGGCGGTGTTCGCCGACCGCGTGGCTCCCTGTAACCAATTGTGCACTAGTCTCGAGGTGTGAGGCGGCAGAAAGGCAGGCTGATGCACCCCCAACCACACCCCAACAACAGCGACGCGGCCACCACCGCGGACGCGCACGTCCCAGCGCAAGCGCAACTGTCCGCGGATGCCCAGCAGGCACCCGCTCCGCGCAAGGACGAGGTCGCGGTGCTGCTGATCCACGGGTTCACCGGCGCGCGCACCGCCATGCGCCCCTGGGCCCAGGCCCTTGAGCAGGCCGGCTACCACACCCAGATGGTGCTGCTGCCCGGGCATGAGACCCGTTGGCAGGACATGGTCAAAGTGCCCTACGCGCACTGGATCCACGCCACCGAGCAGGCGTTTGACGAACTGGCGGCCAGGTACCGCACGGTGTTCGTCGCCGGGCTGTCGATGGGCGGGGCGCTGGCGCTGCACCTGGCGACCCGGCGCGAGGTGGCCGGGCTGCTGCTGACCAACCCGGGGCTGGTCGTGGACTCCCCGCTGGCGCCGTACACGAAGTACCTGCGCTGGGTGGTGCGCTCCACCTCCCCGATCAGCAACGACATCGCCCTGCCCGGGGCCGACGAGCAGGCCTACACGCGCACCCCGGTCGCCGCCGTCGCCCAGCTGCACCGGTTATTCGAGCAGACCCGCCGGCGCCTGCCGCTGGTCACTTGCCCGATCATCCTGTTCCGCTCGGCCAGCGACAACGTGGTCTCCGACGCCTCGGTGCGCGCCCTGTTCGACGGGCTGGCGCCGAACTCGAAGATCCAGCGGGTGGACCTGCCGCACAGTCTGCACGTGGCCACCCTGGACTACGACGCGCCGCTGATCTTCGAGCGCTCCGCCCAGTTCATCGCCACCCACACCCCGGCCCGGACCTAGGCAGCGGCGCGGTGGACCCGAAGGACCAACGACCCTCCAGCACCCCGGACCCGCAGTGGGATGAGCTGGTCGCCCGGCTGCAGGCGGCCGGCCCGCTGCCGCGTCGACCCCGGACCGGGTCCGACGGGGACCAACCCGGGGACCAGGCCGGGGAACAGACCGGGAACCCGGCGCAGAGCGGGAGCCCAGATCCCGGCGCCGCGGAGACGAAGCGTTCGAACGACGATCCCACCCGGGAAGCGGACCAACATACGTCCGGGAAGCACGACCCCGCAGGCACCGACACCGGGTCCGGCGGCCAGTCCGCTCCCGGCACCCCGGGCACCCCCGGCAACTCCGTCTTCCCCGGCCACTCCGTCACCCCGGGCCCTGCCGGCAAGGCGGGCAACACGGGGCCCGAATCCCACGATGAGCGCTTGCGCCGGCTGTTCACCACCGGCCCCGGGGCCAGCGGCCCGCGCGATTACGCGCTTCAGGAGGAACCGGACGGGGAATTCGTGCCGGAGGACCCGGTGGCGATCGGGTCCGGCGACCCGGTACTGACCCTGGCCTGGCTGGCCGCGGCCGGCGGCCCGCTGGCGCTGCTGCTGGGCGTGATCTTCTTCCGCGGCGCGCCCACGGCCCTGTTCATCGCGCTGGGGCTGATCACCCTGGCCGGGGTGGGCCTGCTGCTCTACCGGCTACCCAACGACCGCGATCCGGGAGATGATGGGGCTAGGGTATAGCCAACTTGGCCACAGGTCGCAGCTAGGTTACTATCAAGTAATATCCTGTGACGTAGCTTACTCGCTGCGATTACCCCGGTCACATACGTCAGGAGTGAGACACCGATGATCGAGTTCAGCACCCCGATTCGCATCAAGAGCCCCGAACAGTCCAACATCACCGATCTGCTGTTGCGGCACGCGAATTCCGCGGCGAATCCGGCGCTGTTCTCCAAACCCCGCCCCGACGGCAGCTGGCAGGACATCACCGCCTCGCAGTTCGCCGCCGACGCGGCCGCGATCGCCAAGGGCTTCATCGCCCAGGGCATCGAACCGGGCAGCCGCATCGGGCTGATGTCGCGCACCAAGTACGAGTGGACGCTGGTGGACTTCGCCATCTGGTTCGCCGGGTGCATCACCGTGCCCGTATACGAAACCTCCTCCCCCTCCCAGGTCGCCTGGATCCTGGGCGACTCCGGGTCGGTGGCGATCGTGGTGGAGACCCCGAACCACGAGAACGTGGTGCGCCAGGCCGCCCACCAGGAGCAGCTGGAGGCGCTGGAACACGTCTGGCAGTACGAGGGCGGGCTCGATGAGCTGCGCCAGGCCGGCCAACAGGTCTCCGACGAGCAGCTGGAGGCGCGCCGCAGCGCACCGGGGCTGCGCGACACCGCCACGCTGATCTACACCTCGGGCACCACCGGGCGGCCCAAGGGCTGCGAACTGACCCACGGCAACTTCGTGGAGCTGGCCGACAACGCGGTCGCCGAGCTGCCCGAGGCGGTCTACCCGGGCGCGGCCACCATCATGTTCCTGCCGCTGGCCCACGTCTTCGCCCGCTTCATCTCCATCGTCGCGGTCGCCGCCGGCTGCCGCGTCGGGCACACCCCGGACGTCAAGCACCTGCTGGAGGACCTGCAGTCCTTCAAGCCCAACTTCATCCTGGCCGTGCCGCGGGTGTTCGAAAAGGTGTACAACTCGGCGATGCTCAAGGCCGAGGACGGCGGGAAGGGCAAGATCTTCCACACCGCCGCCCGCGCCGCGGTGGCCTACTCCCGCGCCCAGCAGGAGGGCAAGATCCCGCTGGGCCTGAAGCTGAAGCACAAGCTGTTCGACGTGCTGGTCTACTCCAAGCTGCGCGAGGCCATGGGCGGGAACGTGCGCCACGCCGTCTCCGGCGGCGGCCCGCTGGGCGAGCGCCTGGGCCACTTCTTCAACGGCGTGGGGGTCACCGTGTTGGAGGGCTACGGCCTGACCGAGACCACCGCCCCGATCACCGTGAACACGCTCAAGCAAATCAAGATCGGCACCGTGGGCCGCCCGCTGCCGGGCAACGCGGTGAAGATCGCCGCGGACGGGGAAATTTTGGCCCGCGGCATCTGCGTGATGCCGCGCTACTACAACCGCCCCGACCTGCAGCGCGAGGCCTTCACCGATGGCTGGTTCCACACCGGGGACATCGGGGAGCTGGATGAGGACGGGTTCTTGAAGATCACCGGGCGCAAGAAGGAAATCATCGTCACCGCCAGCGGCAAGAACGTGGTCCCGGCGCTGCTGGAGGACCAGGTCCGCGCCGACGCGCTGGTCTCCCAGTGCCTGGTGGTGGGCGACAACCGCCCGTTCATCGCCGCACTGGTCACCCTGGACCCGGAGGCGCTGCCCGGCTGGCTGGAACGCCACCAGCTCTCCCGCGACCTGCCGATGGCCGAGGTCGTCCAGCAGCCGCAGGTGCGCACCGCCCTGCAGAAGGTGATCGACAAGGCCAACGAGTCGGTCTCCCGCGCCGAGCAGATCAAGGAGTTCCGCGTGGTGGCCGAGGACTTCACCGAGGAATCCGGGCACCTGACCCCTTCGCTGAAGATCAAGCGCGCCAAGGTGCTCAGCGACTACCAGGACGTGGTGGAGGCGATCTACTCCAAGCCCAAGGCCTGATCCAGCACCGCATCACGCAGCTGGTCGATCCCCGCAGCGGCGGCACGCCTTCGCAACGGCGTGCCGCCGCTGGCGTGTTCCAGCACCTGGGCGCCCAGCGGCACATGCGCGAACGCGAAGGATCCGGCCAGCTGGCGGCGCTGGCCCACCGGGGCGAAGACCAGGTGCTCAGCCAGCTGCTGGCGCCCGTTGGCCAGCAGCCATTCGACCAGGTCCATCAGCCGGTCCTGTGCCCCGTCATCGCTGGTGGTCACCACGACCAGCACGGCCTGGGCCGGCAGCTGGCCATCGAGCACCGCCTGCACCCGGCCCGGGCCGCCCAGGGTGAAGCTGGTGCTCACCGACGCCTCGGCCAGGGCGGAGGCCAGCTTCAGCCGCAGCGGCTGCAGCGCAACCTCGGGCTCAAGCCGGAACAGCGCCACCGGCAGCTTCGGGTGCTTCGCCGCGACCTGCGCACCCACCTGCGCCAGGGGCCGCACACCCCCGGCCGCCGCGGCACCGGAGGCCGGGCCCTTGCCGGGGGCGGTGCCGGCTGCGGAGCCGGGATTGGAACGGGAACCGGGAATCCAGCGCATGTACGGGCCTTCCTGATCGTCACACTGATAACTCTGCACGCGCACCACGTCTCCGGCAACAAAATGCCCGGGCACGGCGGCGGGCCGCTGCGGCCCCATCCACTCTAGCCGCTGTGGTCGGTGGGCGCCGGTGACATGGCCCGGGCCGGCCGACGCTAAACGCCGACCGGCCCGGTGCGCGGCGGGAAGGGGGTACGTCCCGGCCCGCGGCGGGTGCTACTCCGGCTTGATCACCAGCAGCAGGTCCCCGCCCTGCACCTGGCTCGTGCCGTTGAGCGTGATCTCGTTGACGGTGCCCGAGACGTTGGCGGTGATCCCCGCCTCCATCTTCATCGCCTCGATGGTGGCCACGGCCTGCCCGGCCTCCACCCAGTCGCCCTCCTGCACCCCGACGGTGACCGCCCCGGCGAACGGGGCGGCGACGTGGGCGCGGTTGTTCGGGTCGGCCTTCGGCGCGGTCTTGACCGTGGATTCTACGGACTCGTCGCGGGCCTGCAGCTGGCGCTGCTGGCCGTTGAGGGTGACCACCACGGTGCGCATGCCCTTCTCATCGGGCTCGGAGACGGAGACCAGCTTGACCAGCAGGCGCACCCCCTTGCCCAGCGAGACCACGTGCTCCCCGTCGGAGCTCAGCCCGTAGAGGTAGTCGCGGGTGTGCAGCACCGACAGGTCGCCGTAGTTCTCGACGCTGGCCTCGAAGTCGCGGGTCGGTCCGGCGAACAGCAGCCGGTTCAGGGTCGAGCGCACGGTGTCCGAGTCGCCCTGCAGCGCCTTGGCGTCCTGCGGTTCCAGGTCCTCCACGCGCGGGCGCACGGTGCGCCCCTGCAGGGCCTTGGTGCGGAACGGTTCGGGCCAGCCGCCCGGAGGGTCCCCCAGCTCCCCGGAGAGGAACTGGATCACCGAGTCGGGGATGTCGTAGTTCTGCGGGTTGGCCTCGAACTCGTCGGCCGCCACCCCGGAGCCGACCAGCTGCAGGGCCAGGTCGCCGACCACCTTGGAGGAGGGGGTGACCTTCACCAGGTTGCCGAGCATCGCGTTGACCGAGGCGTACATCGACTCGATCGCCTCGAAGCGCTCCCCCAGGCCCAGGGCGATCGCCTGCTGGCGCAGGTTGGACAGCTGCCCGCCGGGGATCTCGTGCTGGTAGACGCGCCCGGTCGGGGCCGGCAGCCCGGACTCGAACGGCTTGTACATCGCGCGCACCGCTTCCCAGTACGGTTCCAGGGAGGCGACCGCGTCCAGCGAGAGGCCGGTGTCGCGTTCGGTGTTCTCCAGCGCGGCGACCAGGGCGGAGGCCGAGGGCTGGGAGGTGGTGCCGGCCATCGCGGCGCTGGCCACGTCGACCGCGTCCACCCCGGCGTCCACCGCGGCCATCAAGGTGGCCAGCTGCCCGCCGGAGGTGTCGTGGGTGTGCAGGTGCACCGGCAGGTCGAAGCGCTCACGCAGCGCGGAGACCAGCAGCTTCGCCGCGGCCGGGCGCAGCAGCCCGGCCATGTCCTTGATCGCCAGGATGTGGGCCCCGGCGTCGACGATCTTCTGCGCCAGCTCCAGGTAGTACTCCAGAGTGTAGAGCTTCTCGTTGGCGTCCAGCAGGTTGCCGGTGTAGCAAAGGGCCACCTCGGCCACCGCGGTCCCGGTGGCGCGCACGGCCTTGATGGCCGGGGTCATCTGGTCGATGTCGTTCAGCGCGTCGAAGATGCGGAAGATGTCGATCCCGCTCTTGGCGGCCTCGGCGACGAATGCGTCGGTCACCTGGGTGGGGTACGGGGTGTAGCCCACGGTGTTGCGTCCGCGCAGCAGCATCTGCAGCGGGATGTTGGGCAGCTCGGCGCGCAGCAGCTCCAGGCGCTTCCACGGGTCCTCGCCCAGGAAGCGCAGCGAGACGTCGTAGGTCGCCCCGCCCCAGACCTCCATGGAGAACAGCTGCGGGACCACGTGGGCGTAGGCCGGGGCGGCGTGCAGCAGGTCGCGGGTGCGCACCCGGGTGGCCAGCAGCGACTGGTGCGCGTCGCGGAAGGTGGTGTCGGTGACCCCCACCGCGTTGGACTCGCGCAGCGCCTTGGCAAAGCCCTGCGGGCCCTTCTCCAGCAGTACCTGGCGCCAGCCGGCCGGCGGCTGCACGGTCTGCGAGGGCCCGTCAAAGGGTGAACGCTCCGGCTCGCTGGCCTTGTCCCCCGGGAACGCCGGAAGCTTCTTGCGCGGGTCGATGCCCTCGATGCGCGGGCCGTTGGGCTGGTTCACGGTCACCGCGGCCAGGTAGTTCAGCGCCTTGGTGCCGCGGTCCTGCGACTGGTTGGCGGTGAGCAGCTCGGGGCGCTTGTCGATGAAGTCGGTGGCCACGTTGCCGGCCAGGAACTGCGGATCGGCCAGCACGTTCTGGATGAAGGAGATGTTGGTGGCCACCCCGCGGATGCGGAACTCGGCCAGGGCGCGGCGGGCGCGGGCCACCGCGGTGGCGAAGTCCCGGCCGCGGCAGGTC
Organism: Glutamicibacter sp. V16R2B1; assembly: GCF_005774635.1. NCBI lineage: Bacteria > Bacillati > Actinomycetota > Actinomycetes > Micrococcales > Micrococcaceae > Glutamicibacter > Glutamicibacter sp. V16R2B1. The sequence goes on along the minus strand of NZ_VATX01000001.1, from coordinate 11,554 downwards.
AGCTTGACCAGCATCGAGTCGAAGTGCGGGGAAATTTCCGCGCCGGTGTAGACGGTGCCGCCATCCAGGCGCACCCCGGAGCCGCCGGCCGAACGGTACACGGTGATGGTGCCCACATCCGGACGGAAACCGTTGGCCGGGTCCTCGGTGGTGATGCGCGACTGCAGCGCCCAGCCGCGGACCTTGATCTCCTCCTGGCGGATGCCCAGCTCCTCCAGGGTGGCCCCGGCGGCGATGCGCATCTGCGCCTGCACCAGGTCGATGTCGGTGACTTCCTCGGTGACCGTGTGCTCGACCTGGATGCGCGGGTTCATCTCGATGAACACGTGCTGCCCGGCGCGCTCGCCCACGGTGTCGACCAGGAATTCGACGGTGCCGGCGTTCTGGTAGCCCAGGGCGGTGGCGAACTTGACCGCGTCGCGGTACAGCGCCTGGCGGATCGAATCGTCCAGGTTCGGGGCCGGGGCGATCTCCACGACCTTCTGGTGGCGGCGCTGCAGCGAGCAGTCGCGCTCGTGCAGGTGCACGACGTTGCCGTGCTCATCGGCCAGGATCTGCACCTCGATGTGCCGCGGGCGCAGCACGGCCTGTTCCAGGAACACGGTCGGGTCCCCGAATGCGGTGCCGGCCTCGCGCATGGCCGCGTTCAGCGCGTCGTTCAGGTCCTCGCGCTGGTCCACCCGGCGCATGCCGCGTCCGCCGCCGCCGGCCACGGCCTTGACGAACAGCGGGAAGCCGATCTTCTCCGCCTGACCGGTCAGCCAGTCCACGTCGTCGCTCGGCTCGGTGGAGGCCAGCACCGGGATGCCGGCCTCGCGGGCGGCCTTCAGCGCGGCGACCTTGTTGCCGGCCAGCTCCAGCACGTCGGCGGAGGGGCCGATGAACTTGATGCCATTTTCCTTCGCAGCGCGGGAGAGCTCGGGATTTTCACTCATGAACCCGTAACCCGGGTAGATCGCGTCCGCACCGGCTTCCTTGGCGACGCGGATCACCTCGTCTACATCCAGGTAGGCACGGACCGGGTGGCCTTCTTCGCCAATCCGGTAGGACTCATCGGCCTTCTGCCGGTGGATCGAGTTGCGGTCCTCGTAGGGGTAGACTGCAACGGTTTTTGCCTCGAGTTCATTGGCGGCGCGGAACGCGCGGATGGCGATCTCGCCGCGGTTGGCAACCAAGATTTTTTCAAACATGGTGTTCCTACATCGATTCGTCGCGTCGCAGACGGTACGGGAGCAGGCAGCTGGGTACAGCAAGACCTACCCGGCATCGTCGTCGGCGCAGGGCGTCGGAAGTGGCTCGTTGTCGAGCACCTAATTCCACACCCTACAGTGACGGCAGGCACGTTGGCCAAAAATTTCGTCTTGTGGTCTGACCACAGCGTCATGTTGCTATCAGTGGTTATAAAGCGGGGTATCGTGATAAAGAGCAAAAACCGACGTTGCGAACTCGGGGATTTCGACTCGAGCCGACTATGATAATTAGAGATTAAGTCCCGCGGTACCTTCAATCGGCGAACAGTGAAAGGCGTGGTCTGTTCCGTGCACGTAGTGAGCATCAGCAGCCTCAAGGGTGGCGTAGGAAAGACCTCGGTGACCCTCGGTCTTGCCTCGGCCGCCCTCGCCGCCGGCATCCCCACCCTCGTCATCGACCTGGACCCGCATGCCGATGCCAGCACCGGTTTGGGCGTTCGGGCCGAGGACAAGCAGACCATCGGGCAGATGCTGAAGAACGTGCGCCGCGCCCGCCTGCAGGACAATGTCGCCGCCAGCTCCTGGCAGTCCAAGGCCGCCGAGAAGAAGTCCCGCACCCGCATCCCCGTACTCGATGTGGCCGTGGGCGATGCCTACACCGGCATCTACGACCGTCCGGACCTGCGCACCCGCGACCTGCGCCGCCTGACCCAGCTGCTCAGCCGCACTTCGGGTTACCAGTTGGTGCTCATCGACTGCCCGCCCTCGCTCAACGGGCTGACCCGCATGGCCTGGAGCGCCTCGGACCAGCTGCTGCTGGTGGCCGAGCCCAGCCTGTTCTCCGTGGCCGGCACCGAACGCACCCAGCGTGCCCTGGAGCTGTTCCGCAAGGAATTCGCCCCCACCCTGGGACCGATCAAGGTCGTGGCCAACCGCGTGCGCAAGGATTCGGCCGAGCACACCTTCCGGCTGAACGAGATGCGCCAGATGTTCGGCGACTCGATGCTCACCCCGGAGATTCCCGAACACCCCGAATGGCAGCAGATCCAGGGCGCGGCCTACTCGGTACATCAGTGGCCGAGCAAGTCCACCGGGCCGATCGTGTCCCAGTTCGATGGGCTGCTGAAGGAAATCATGGCCACCGACAAGGCAGCCCAGCCCGCCTAGACTCACCACGCGCACGCCCAGGGAACAACAGGCAGCCACGGCCCAGGCAGCCATGCCACCGGAGGCCACCGGCAGCGCAGACTGAAAAAGGACCACCGAATGGTGGTCCTTTTTCAGTATCTGAAGTTTTGTTCGCCCCGGCCCCCGGGGTTTTAGCGCCAGTCCTACAGCGCACGATGCGACGGCTTCCAGGGCCCCGGCACGCCCGGGACCGGCCGAGCCGCCTGGGCCGTTTAGCCGGCGTTGAGCTTGGCGGCCTTGGCTGCGCGCCGCGCGGCGAGTTCATCGTGCGGGTGGGCTTCGGCGGAGTTTTCGCTGGGCAGCTGGGCGAGCGATCCCTCGACCTCGCGCCACACCCGGCCCACGGCAATCCCGAAGACTCCCTGCCCGGCCTGGACCAGGTCGATGACCTCATCGGCGCTGGTGCATTCGTACACCGAGGCTCCATCACTCATCAGGGTGATCTGCGCCAGGTCCTCCACCCCGCGTTCACGCAGGTGGGAGACGGCGGTGCGGATCTGCTGCAGCGATACCCCGGTGTCCAGCAGGCGCTTGACGACCTTGAGCACCAGGATGTCGCGGAAGGAGTACAGCCGCTGCGAGCCCGAGCCCTTGGCCCCGCGCACGCCGGGTTCAACCAGGCCGGTGCGGGCCCAGTAGTCGAGCTGGCGGTAGGTGATCCCCGCAGCCTTGCAGACGATCGGGCCGCGGTAGCCGGCGTGTTCATCCAGCTGCGGCAGATCGTCGGTGAACAGCAATCCCTGGGTTGTGGAGCGTTGCACTTCACCAGGAGCCCGTTGTTGTGGGCCGGTATCCCGAGAGTCCATCCAATTACTCCTTGCATCTAGCGCATTCACATTCGGCAGGGACGGTATCGCTGGTTGCAACGCGCGAGTGATGATAGCCCGTTTCCAGAATCGAATGGCAAATCCCTATGATTTGACGGTACGGCGATATCGGGGTTAGGTCAAAGACCTTCAACTATTACTTGAGGGCGTGTCGCCCTGCACATTTGCCCACCGGCGGCTCCTAGCTGAAGTCTTCGGGATCGATGTTGTCCAAGAACTCCCGGAACTCGCGCATCTGCTCCTCCGGGGGCTCCTCCTCGGTGGAGGTTTCGATCACGACGCCGGCGGTCTGCAGCACTTCCTCGGTGCACATGATCGGGCACTGGGCGCGCACCGCCAGCGCCACCGCATCGGAGGAACGCGAGTCGACCCGCACTCCGTTGGACAGCACCAGATCCGCGGTGAAGATGGCGTTGTCAACCGAGACGATTTCCACCCGGTCCAGCTGCACCTTCAGCGCCTCGAAGACGTTGATCATCAGGTCGTGGGTCATGGGCCGCGGCGGGGTGAGCCCCTGTTCGGACATGGCGATGGCCGAGGCCTCGGGCGCGCCGATCCACAGCGGAAGATAGAGGTTGCGTTCGGGATGCTTCAACAGCAGCAGGGGCTGGTTGGAGGGCAACTGGATCCGGATCCCGGCGAATTCTAGTTCCAACATTCACGTTCCCCCTTTGCATGTTGGGTGCGAAACGCTTGTGACCAGACTAGCGATCCAAATGGGAAATAGCACGCTGCACCAAGGCATCATGCAGTTTCAGGCACTGCTCGGCAATGTTGCGCGCCTCCTCGGCGGCGCGGGCCCGGGCGGAGACTTCCTGGCGCTTGGCGTCGGCCCCCACGATCGTGTCGATCAGCGAGTATTCGCGTTCGGCTGCGAGCCGGAACTGGCGCAGGTGGCGCGGCTCGACCCCATGGCTGGCCAGGTTGACCGCGGACTGGGTGACCTGCACGCTGTGCGCGTCGAACAGCCCGCCCTCGGCCTCGATCAGCCCAAAACTGATCAGCTGCTTGACCAGGTCCGCGCTCGCCCCGGTCATGCCCTGCAGTTCGGCCATCGACACCGGGCGGGTGCGGTTCTCGACCTGCTCGCCCATCTGGTTGCTCACCAGCTGCGGCGCGTTCGGGGCGCCGCCGGGCAGGGTGTCCGGGGCTTCCCCGCGGTCCATCGCATCCAGGTGGTCCTTGATCACCTTCAGCGGCAGGTACTGGTCGCGCTGGACGGACAGGATGAAACGCAGCCGGTTCACGTCAGCCGCGGTGTACTTGCGGTACCCTGCCGCGGTGCGCTGCGGGATGATCAGTCCCTTGTCCTCCAGGAAGCGGATCTTGGACGCGGTGACCTGCGGGAATTCCCGCTTCAGCTCGGCGAGCACCTCGCCGATGTTTAACGCCGCAGCCCGGGGTGACTCGGGGCGTACCGCCTCGATCCGCTGGCTTCGTGCTGCATCAAACATCGGCAAAGGGTCCACACCTCGGTTACGTCGCTGGATTCCGGCCGCGGCCGGATCCGTGAAGTCTTACTGCTGTTTCGATTTTACGCCGGAACGCTCTGGTAGAAGTTCAGCCGGAACTTTCCGATCTGCACCTGCACGCCGTTGGCCAGCAGGACGCTGTCCACCCGGTCCCCGTTGATGTAGGTGCCGTTCAGCGAGCCGATGTCGTTCAGCCGGTAGCCGCTGCCCTCGCGCTCGAAGGCCGCATGGCGGCGGGAGACGGTGACGTCGTCCAGGAAGATGTCCGCGTTCGGGTGCCGCCCGGCCACGTTCTTGTCCTTGTCCAGCAGGAAGCGGGCCCCCTGGTTCGGGCCGGTGTGGGCGATCAGCAGCGCCGACCCCTCGGGCAGGGCCGCCACGGCGCGACGTTCATCTTCGCTGAGCGTGTAGATCACCGAGGGTTCGGAAGGCCGGCTCTGGGTGGGCAGCGCAATGCTCGTGGTCTCCGAGGCAGACTCGGAGTGCGAGTGGGTCGGCCCTTTGTCAGACATGAGATGTCCTCCCGAATACTGTGCGCCTGCGGCTGGGACGCCGAAGACAAGGTGGTTCAACGTCAGCTGGTGGCAACTCCCCCAACTCCTTACAGATTAGCCTACTCAACATGCAATCGATAACAAACAAGGCGATATTTGTCCTACGCTGAGGCACCGATCCGTGCGAGGATTCGAATATGTCAGATCTGACCGAACCGACACCAAATCCTGAACGTCACCCCGGCCCGGACAGCGCCGGCGGCAACGGCTGGAAGCGGCGCGCCATCCTGATTGCGGTCGGGGTCGCGGTGGCGTTCCTGCTCTACCTGTTCGCGACCCTGTTCCTGCCGGTGTGGTGGGCGACGCGCATCGTTTCGCAAAACGACGGGACCGCCAGTGGCGGATGGATCGCCGGGCTTTCACTGGGCTTCATCTTCACCTTGGTGCCGCTGGTGGTCGCCTGGCAGATGCGGATCCGCAAACTGCATTGGAGGGGGCGCCTGGCGATCCTGGTGGTCGCGATCCTGCTGGCCGCCCCGAACTGGCTGACGCTGGGGATCTTTTTGAATTCCTCCGACGCGGCGCTCAAGGCCCGCCGGATCCTGGATACCGGGGCGACCTGGTTTGGCGGAGCGTCACTGACCGGGGCGATCGCCGCGGCGGTGATTTTTGTGGCCGGGGTGATCGGCTGGACGCTGTACCGCGGCCGCGGCCGCCGGCTGAAGCAGCTCAAGGGCCAGCTCGCGGCGAACCCGTCCGGTGCGACGAGCATCGACCCGGACCCGATGCCCGGGGACTCTGATTCCACCGGTGTCCGCGAACGCACTGCCGAGCCGGAGGATCCCGCCGACGGGCGGCCATAGGCACGCAGCACGAAAGGAGCACAGGCATGAGCGAACTGCAGGTTAAGAGGATTTACGAGGCACCCGCCGATTCCGACGGCTACCGGGTGCTGGTGGACCGGCTCTGGCCGCGCGGGATGACAAAGGTCGACGCGCACATCGACCAGTGGGCGAAGTCCCTGGCCCCCTCCAGTGACCTGCGCAAGGGCTGGAACCACGACCCGCAGCATTTTGCCGAGTTCGCCGAGCACTACCGGCAGGAATTGGATCAAAACCCCCGGGTTGACGAGTTCTTGGAGACCTTCGCTGCCCAGGAGAAGGTCACGTTGCTGTATGCGGCGAAGAATGAAGAGGCCAACCACGCGCTGGTGCTGCGCGATTACCTCTCCTCCCAGCTGGACTAGGAGTCGCTGCTCCCGGACTGCGGCTTTTGCCCGTCGCCGTCCTGACCGGCGGGTTGGGCCGGCGGCACGAAACAGACCCCGTCCACGCACACCTCATCGCCCTGGCTGACCTGCTGCAGGTTAAATTCGAACTTCTCCACGCGCATCTCCTCGTAATTCTATCCGGCCAGCTTTCGCCAGGTCCCTTCGCCCACCATGGGCACCGGGCGCCGCTGGTGCGAAAGACTGCCTGCGTCCTAGGCATAACCCCCGGGCCCGTCCCGGAATTCCCGCGGACCGGGCCCCAACAGCCAGGAATGGTCGGGGAAGGCCAACGGGGCCGGACCTTGCCGCTAACTGGCAGGTTCCGGCCCCGTGGGCAGCGCACCGAGACCGTGCGCGGGTGAGCGCTACGCCGTGGCGACCGCGTCGGTCGCCTTCAGCAGCGGCTCAAAGTAGGCGGCCAGTTCATCGGTGGCCGTCAGCGGCAGCACGTGCGAGACGTACTGGTCCGGGCGAACTACCACGATGGCGCCATCGCGGCTGATCTGCCGGGTCTCGAAGATGTCGTCATCGGCCTTCGCGGCATAGACCTTCTCGTAGTCGGTCAAACCGAACTTGCCGTTGTTCGGCAGGAAGATCTTCGGGGCGTCGGTGATTTCGAAGGCACGGTAGGACTGCTGGTAGACGACCTTGATGTCGAACAGCGAGTCGATGTCCGCGCCGGCCGGGGTGTACTTCACCACCGGGGAGTCGGGCGACTCGCGCAGCCACTGCGCCAGCGAGGTGGTCGGCGAGTCGGCGCCCGGGGCGGCGGCGTCGGCGAACACGTAGATGCGCCATCGCCCGTCGGCCCGGTGGTGGTGTCCCAGGTGCACCGGGTTGGTGTCCCCGCAGCGCATGACCATCGCGGACTTGAAGCGCTTGCCGATCGGGTAGCCCGCGGCCAGCTGCTGGTGCTCGGCCTCTCCGGTGAGGATTGAGGGCTGGTATTCGGTCATGAAGCCGGCCGGGAACTCGGCGGTGCGCACGTAGAAGTCCGAGAGGAACTTCGGGTCCTCGAACTCCTCGGGCTTTTTGGCCATCAGGGTCGACCATTCCTTGTCGAAGTCGATGAGGTTCTTCGCGATCACCTGGCGCTCGGCGGAGTAGGTGCGCAGCAGCTCCTCCGGGGCGAGCCCCGAGAGCACGTGCCCCAGCTTCCAGGCCAGGTTGAAGCCGTCCTGCATCGACACGTTCATGCCCTGACCGGCCTTGGCCGAGTGGGTGTGGCAGGCATCGCCGGTAATGAACACGCGTGGCTCCCGGGTGCCGATCTCATCGACCAGCACGTCGTCGAAGCGGTCGGTGAGCCGGTGGCCGACCTCGTACACGCTGTGCCAAGCCACGTCCTTCACATCCAGGGTGTAGGGGTGCAGGATCTGCTGTGCGTGGTCGATGATCTCCTCCAGGCTGGTCTGGCGGATCTTGCCGTTGTCATCGTGCGGCACCTCGCCCAGGTCCACGTAGAGCCGGAAGAGGTTCCCGCCCTCACGCGGGATCAGCAGGATCGAGCCGGCCTTGGACTGGATGGCGCACTTGATGCGGATGTCCGGGAAGTCCGTCACGGCCAGGGTGTCCATCACGCCCCAGGCGTGGAAGGCCTGGTCCCCGGAGAGGCTGGCGCCGATGGAGCGGCGCACCTTCGAGCGGGCGCCGTCGGAGCCGACAACGTACTTGGCGCGCACCACGCGTTCGGCGCCCTGCTTCGGCCCATCGGTGTACTCCAGCACGGCGCGCACCGGGTACTCCTGGCCCTCCTCGACGGTCAGCGACTTGAAGTCGTAGCCGTAGTCCGGGGTGATGCGCCCCGGGGAGTTCTTCGCGTACTCGGCGAAGTAGTCCAGCACGCGCGCCTGATTCACGATCAGGTGCTTGAACTCGCTGATGCCGTGCGGGTCATCCATGGTGCGGTCGGTGCGCACGATGTTCTTCGGGTTCTGCGGATCCGGGGACCAGAAGTTCATCTCCGTAATCCAGTAGGCCTCGGCGGTGATCCGCTCGGCGAAGCCGAAGGCCTGGAAGGTCTCCACGCTGCGGGCCTGGATGCCGTCGGCCTGCCCGATCGCCAGGCGTCCGGGACGGCGGTCGATGATGCGGGTGCTGACGTTCGGGAACTGGGCCAGCTGCGCGGCGGTGATCATGCCGGCGGGACCGGAACCGACGATCAGCACGTCCATCTGGTCCGGCAGCTCCTCGGGCCGGTTCAGGCCCAGCCCGGCGGCCGGCTGGACGCGCGGATCGGTCGATACGTATCCGTTGTGGTGAAACTGCACAGTTCTTCCTCACTGCTTTGTGAAAGCAAAACCTAAGATCAGAGTTGTTCGATTATCGAACGTCATATTCGCATATCGCACAACCACTATAAGTGCCTGTGAGTGCTGACACAAGCCCAGGAGGCGCAGACAACACCTCAAGCTTTGCTGTGCGCCACCGGCTTCGTTGCCCTCTTCGAAACTCTCGCTTTGCCACCCCTACCGCGCGGGAGGCCACCAACGTGCCCTCCGGGGCTGCGGATAGGTTCGCGCGGCATTCGGTGGAACAGTCCTCGCGGTGCGGGGCAATCACCATCGCGGTGCTCGGCGAGCGCCTGCGCGAACTGGGCAGGGCCGCGGTGAGACATGGTTGGTCAATGCGTCGCGCAGCAACAGGTTCTTCGACCAGCCCAGGAGCCCCGTCCGGTTCCGCCGTAGGTTCTGGCCACCCACCGTCAAGGACGGTTGCCGAAGGGAGATAAGGGACGCAGTACCGTCATGGCCGCTATAGCAACCGGAGGCGCAGCCACCGGGACGGCCACTGAGGGCAGTGCCGGCGCTCCCCTTGTGCCCCCGCGGCCGCAGCCGGGACGCGCCGCGCCAAAGCCGCGCCGCGTTACCGGGGAATCCGCTGGAGGTTGCCGGACGCTAACGGGTGTCGACCCCGCTGTCTAGGAGTTGAACCGCTCGATGATGCGCGCCAGCTCGCGGGCCTTGGTGAGCATCGGCAGGTGGCCGGTCTCCAGCTGGTAAATGGTCGCATCAAAACGCTTGGCCACCCGCGACTGCATTCCCGCCGGCATCGCGGTGTCCTGGGTGGTGAGCACGTAGCCGCGGCGGGCGGGCCAGTGCGGTTCGCCGGTCGCGTCGGCCAGCAGCTGCCCGGAGAACGCGCCCATCTCACGCAGCAGCTTGTCGATCACGACCTCGGCCACGCCGGGCAACATCGCCCGAATTCTGCGCTCACTGAGTTTCAGCCCGCTCTTCACCAGCTGTGGCGCAACGAGCTTGGGTCCGACCAGCGGCAGCACATCGACCAGGGACTTTCCGCGCGGGGGCAGCAGCGAGGAAATCAGCAGCACCCCGTCCAGGCGCCGCGGCACCATGGACGCGACCTGGGCGGCCACGGTCGCCGACACCGAGTGGGCCACCAACGTCACCTGCTCCTCCCCCGGAGGCATGGCCTCGATGACCAGCTGGGCATGCTCCTTTAGGGTCCCGGTGCCGTCGGGAAACTGCACCACCTCGGTGCCTTCGCGCACATAGGCGCGCACCTGGTCCCAAATCCATCCCGGCAGCCCGCCTCCAGTGAGAAACAACGTGGTCATTGCGCATCACTCCTTCACTGCCCGGCGGCGCATCGTGCCGTTGGCCCCAGCCTAGAACAAATCACCCCGCCACGTGGCGGATCGGCAGAAATTCCCGGCGCGCACGTAGCTGGCCGACCGGCCCGTCCGCGGTTTTTCCTGGTGCCGGTCAAACCGTGGTGGCAGAATGTCCCCACCGGCGCAGAGCAGACGGTGGGGGTGCGAAATGGACGACGCGAGGAGCTTGGGCCCCTTTGGGCAGCTGCCGCAGGCGCACTTCACCGATGCCGACCTGCGTCGGGCCAGGTTCACCCGCTGCGACCTGGGCGAGGTGCGGATGCGCGCCGTTGAACTGGGCGGCGCACGCATCGACGGCACCTGGTTCCGTGCCGGGAGTCAGGGCGTGTTCCTCAACGACGTGGGGTCACCGGGTTCGTGGAGCAGCAACTGAACCGCCGGTTCCCGGGGCGAGAGCTGCGCGGCTCGCACCACGGCGCAGAACTGCTCCAGTCCTGGGATGCGGTCAGCGCCCATTGGGCGGCCGCCTGCCGTACCCTGGATGAGCTGCCCGCCGGGACGCAGGATCTGAGCGTGGACGGGGAATGGTCCTTCGCCCAGACGCTGCGCCACCTGGTGATGGCCACCAACACCTGGTTGCGCGGCCGCATCTTCGGTGAGGAGCATCCCTACCATCCGATCGGGGTGCCGAACCACGAGTACGCGCTGGATGGCTACGACGAGTCGGTGTTCAGCGAATCGAATCCGGACTTCTCGCGGGTGCTGCAGGTGCGCGCCGAACGCCAGCAGCAGGTGCGCGATTTCCTGCTGGTCCAGGACGCGCAGTCGCTGCAGGCAGCACGCCGCCACCCCTGGGACGCAGAGCACAGCGTCATGCTCAGCGTTGGGGCGGCACTGCGGGTGCTCCTGGATGAGGAATACGAACACCTGCGCTACGCGGTGCGGGACCTGAAGTCCCTGGCGGTCCGCGGTGAGGGGCAACGCCGGCAGGGCCAACCCGCCGACGAAAACCCCGGCCCGGAATAATGTGGGGCCTATAGGCAATAAAGTGTGTCTGAAAACCTGGTCCTGCCCCGGAAAGCCGGGACAGGATCAAGGTTCACATGGGTATTCAATCCATAAGTGTGAAGCTTACTGGACAATCCCATACTTGTATTATCTGCCATTCACCCATGAAAAAGAACGGCACGACATCCAAAGGAACCCAACGCTGGCGATGCAAGAACTGCAATTCGAGCACCACTTTCCAGCGAGCTGACACCACAGCTCGCAACCAACTCACTGGCTTCGTCGGTTGGCTCATGAGCAAGCTTTCTCAAGCCGAATTCGGCGGAGGCACTGGCCGGACTTTCCGCTACCAGACCGCTTGGTGCTGGAACGTCGAACCCTATTTACCGCGAACTGGTGAAGTTTTCAATGAAGTCCAAGTCGACGGTATCTATATCCGTCCAGGCTGGTGCCTGCTGATCGCTATCGCTAACGGAAGCGTTATCGGATGGCAGTGGTGCGACCGTGAAAAAGCCGTGGCATGGATCGCTT